>JAJYMP010000584.1 GCA_021786915.1 Chloroflexota bacterium | reverse complement strand
CCGCCCGAACGGCGAGCGGCGCGCGAGCATCGTCAGCGGTGTCGGGTAGGTCCTGACCGATGCCTGGATCGACCCGTCCGGATATACGAGGCGAGGGGCGGCGATCGCCACGCTCGGGTGGTCGCGGAGGTACTCCTCGAGGATCTCCACGCTCCCGGGCAGGACAACGAGATCGGGGTTCAGCACCAGCACGTCATCCTCTGGGACGAGCGCGGCCGCCTGGTTGACGGCCACGGCATAGCCCCCGTTTCGCGAGCGGTCGACGAGGCGCACGTCGGGGAACTCGTCCCGCACGACGGCGACGGTCGCATCCCGGCTCGCGTTGTCGACTACGATCGTTGGGATGTCGGCGAGCGACTCCAGGCACCCGCGAATCCACGCGGCCGAGTCATAGGTCACGACGATCGCCGTGGTCACGACGCACCCTCCGCGTAGCCGGCGAACACGGCTCGAACGACCTTGTAGTTCAGCAGCAGTCGCTGGATGGCGAACGGCGTGATCGGGAGCAATAGGTCAACGACCCGATCGGTCAGTGGATTCAGGCATGCGCGTAGGGCGCGATCGCGCAGGCGCCGCGACTCCAACCGGTCGACCCAGAACGGAGCCGGCGGGTCCGGGTGGCGCTGCCGGATCGCTCGCAGGTTGGTGCGGGCGTAGCGCCGGAGCTCCGCCAGGCCCTGCTCGATCGTCTTGTCCTCGACCGTCTCGGCGCGGGCCGCCGGGTTGAAAACGAACCGGAGTCGCCTGTCCCGGACGAGCCTCAAGGCGAGCTCCGTGTCCTCGCCGCCGTAGCCGGTCAGGCTCTCATCGAATCCACCTACGGCCAGAAGGTCCTCCGTCCGCATCGCGGTGTTCGCCGTGACGAAGTCAAGAGGCCGGATCTCGGCGCCGGGCCGGGACTTGTTCTTGCCGCGTGTGCCGATGTATCGCGCCCACAGGTTCTCGGACGCATTCAGGTAGACAACGTCGCCGACCGACACACAATCCCGCTGAGACAGCGGTTCGAGATGCTTCGCCAGCGCGTCGGGCGCAAACCGCATGTCCGAGTCCAGCAGCAGCACGTACTCGGATGTCAGGTGGGGAAGCGCGAGGTTGCGTGCAGCCGCGCGGCCGTGGTTAGCTCGATCCGGATGCTGCAGCACCGTGAGACCGAATGGGAATCTGGACTCCCGCAGGTACGCCAGCGTCCCGTCGATCGATCCGTCCACACACACGAGGACCTTGAAGTCATGCGTTTGTTGGCGGGCGAGCGCCGCGAGGCAGGCCTTGAGCTCGACGAGGTTGTCATACGTCGGGACGATGACATCGATCGTCAAGGCGGAGGAGGCCCCGAACACGAGGCTATGCTTGCCCCGTGCCTGAGCCGTACTCCACGGAAGCAGACGCCGAGCGATGGACCACCATGTCGGTAGTCACCCCTTCCTTCAGAGTCGCAAACCTCGAACGAACGATTTCAGCCGTCCTCGATTCGAGACTTCCACGCCTTGAGCGCTTGGTCATTGATTGGAGTCTCTCGGACGATAGCGTCAGCATCTTATGCCGCAATGACTCGGCGATCTCATCCTCTGTCAGCGAGCCAGAGGCCCTCCAGGCCGACGCGGTCGGCCGGAGATGGGCCGGAAGTCCGGGGGAGATTGTCGGTTGGGTCCATCTCGACGGCTTCCCACTCCTGAGGAACCCGCCGTTCGTGACCCCCTTGTTCGCGGAGACAGGCACCGGGGTCGCCGGGGATGTCGGCGACGGACCGGCCATCTCGGTCGTCGTCGCCGTCCTGAACGGGGTTGGCACGCTTCAGCGCTGCCTGGACAGCGTCTTCCATCAGACGTTCAGGGACTGGGAGGTGATCATCGTCGATGGTGGCTCCTCGGACGGCACCGTGGAGCTGATCGAGCGGAACGCACCCTCGATCCACCACTGGGAGTCGGAGCCCGACCGGGGCATCTGCCACGCCTGGAACAAGGCGCTCCGTCACGCGCGCGGCCGGTGGATTTGCTTCCTCGGCGCCGACGACCGATTCCGCGCTCTGGATGTTCTGGAACGGATGGCTCGGCACCTCGCGCGCGCGGAGGGCACCTACCGCGTCGTCTATGGGAGCGTTCACGTCGTCGACGCGAGCGGCGTCGTCCTCGGCACCTTTGGACGTCCGTGGGACGACGCGAGACGTGACTTCCGGCACCACATGGCGATCCCGCACCAGGCCACGTTCCACCATCGTTCGCTCTTCCAGCGGCACGGCGTCTTCGACGAACGGTTTCGGATCTGTGGCGACTACGAGCTGCTGCTGCGCGAGCTGGCGAGCCATGATGCGTGGTTCGTCCCGGATCTCGTCGCTGTCGAGATGCACGCGGGCGGCCTCTCCGATCGACCCGCCTCGGGCGTCACGATGGCGAAGGAGTTCCATCGCGCCCGGCGGATGCACGACCTGACACGCCTGCCGGAGGCCCTATCCTTCAGGTTGTTCCGAGCGAGATCCCGACGTTTCCTGATCAAGGCAATCGGCCCGCGCGCAACCGACGCCGTCGCGGGTGCCTACAGGATTGTTGCTCGCCGTCCGCGCTACGGATCACGCGGCGACCGTCTTCGGCCGTGATGCGATCCGGCGACCCGTCCCGGGCATCTGGGAGCGGACCGGCCCAGGGGATGCAACAATCCCGCCCGTGATTGCCCGACGGCGCCAGACGACCGCCGACCCCGCACCGATTGTCGCGATCCGGCCGCGGCGCGGATGGGTAGCCTTGAACGCGCGCGAGCTCTGGGCGTACCGCGAGCTCCTGTACTTCTTCGTGTGGCGCGACGTCAAGGTCCGCTACAAGCAAACCGTCTTCGGGGCGCTCTGGGCGATCATCCAGCCGTTCATGCTGATGGTGGTCTTCAGCCTGTTCCTCGGCCGGATCAGCGGGATCGGGCCGGCCGGCGTGCCGTACCCCCTATTCGCGTTCGCCGGCCTCGTGCCGTGGACGCTCTTCTCACAGAGCCTTATCGGGGCGTCCGACAGCCTCGTCGGGGCCGCGAATCTCATCCAGAAGGTCTACTTCCCGCGCATGCTCCTGCCCGCCGCGGCGATCGGGTCGTACCTGCTCGACTTCGTGATCGCGATGGCCGTGCTCGGCCTCCTGATGGTCTATTTCGGCGTGACGCCGACCCTGACCGTCCTCTGGGTCGTCCCGTTGACGGCCCTTGCCCTAACGACCTCGATGGCCGTGGGGATCTGGCTGTCGGCGGCGAACGTCCGCTATCGCGACGTGCGGTACGCGGTCCCGTTCCTCGCCCAGCTGTGGCTGTTCGCCTCGCCGGTCGCGTACTCGGTCGAGATCGTTCCGCCCGAGTGGCGAGGCGTCTACCAGCTAAACCCGATGTCCGGCGTCGTCGAGGGATTCCGCTGGGCCCTCCTGGGGCAGGGGACTCCGCCGCCCGTGAATGCCGTGATTCTCTCGGGAGTCGTCACCGCCATCGTCCTAGTGCTCGGCCTGGCCTACTTCCGCAGGGTCGAGCGCACCTTCGCCGACGTCATCTGACATGAGTGACGTCGCCGTCTCTGCCAAAGGGCTCGGGAAGCGCTATCGGATCGCTCACCAGCGTGACCGATACGGGCGCCTGACCGAGTCGCTCTCGGGTGCCCTTCGGGCGCCGATCGATCTAATCCGGGGCAAGCCTCGCGAGACGACGGAGTGGATCTGGGCACTCCGTGACGTCTCGTTCGAGCTGCGCCAAGGCGATGTCGTCGGGGTCATCGGGCGGAACGGCGCCGGTAAGACGACCCTTCTCAAGGTGCTCTCCCGCATCACCGAGCCGACGGCCGGCAGCGTCCTGCTCCGGGGTCGGGTCGGCTCCCTGCTCGAGGTGGGCACCGGTTTCCACCCCGAACTGACGGGCCGCGAGAATCTCTTCATGAGCGGCGCGGTACTCGGGATGAGACGGGCCGAGATCAACCGGAAGTTCGACGAGATCGTCGAGTTCGCGGGGATCGAGCAGTTCCTGGACACGCCCGTCAAGCGCTACTCGAGCGGGATGCAGGTGCGCCTCGGGTTCGCCGTCGCCGCCCACCTTGAGACGGAGATCCTCATCGTGGACGAGGTGCTCGCGGTCGGCGATGCCGAGTTCCAGCGTAAGTGCCTGTCCAAGATGGGGAATGTCTCAAGGGAAGGCCGAACGGTCCTGTTCGTCAGCCACAACATGGCGGCCGTCGAGGCACTTTGCGCATCAGGAATCCTTCTCGACCGAGGGGTGGTGGTGGTTGCTGGCACGGCTCGGGAGGTCGTCGCGGATTACCTGAGGGGATCCGAAGCAGAGCAGCCCGACGAGTTGACCGATCGACGGGACCGCCAAGGCACCGGTAAGTTGCGGGTGCAGCGTGTCACAGCAAGCATCCGAACCGGAAGCGCGTCCGAACTCCGGCTGCGCTACGAGGCGCAATCCGCCCTCCGTAACGTCGCTATCAACCTGGGGTTGTTCACGACCCGCGGCGAGGGCGTGCTCTTTCTGTCGAACGAGGTCAGTGGCGACCTATTCGAGGAGGTTCCTGTCCGTGGCACCCTTGTGTGTCGGTTCGATGTAGGCAGCCTGCTACCGGGACGCTACTCGATGAATGTCTATTGCACCGTCAACGGGGTGGTTGCGGACTGGCTCGTCGATGCGGTCACGATCGATGTCAGCGAGGGCGACTTCTACGGCACCGGGAGGTTGCCGCCTCCTGGCTACGGCAACGTACTTGTTCCGTACAGGTGGTCGGTCGAGTCGTGAGGATCCAGTCCGTACCGCGCCGTGTCCGAAACGCTGCTGCCCGCGCCCTGCTGAAATGGCTGGGGTTGCTGTCAAGAGGTAAACCCGTTCCTCTTGATGTCGTCGCGGCTATTAGGATCTTGGGGATCGGTGAGGACCCTCTGGTCTCTCGCATCCGGCCCGTTCCCGCCGAACGGGCGGTCAACGGGCCTCTCACATCGCACCTTCAGGGCCGTGAGCTTGGCACGTGGGCGCTGGGCCCTAGATCTCTTGGGTTCCTCCAGGACGTGGTGTCACGGGAGCGCCCTCGACTCGCGATCGAGTTCGGAAGCGGGATCAGCACGGCTGTCCTGGCGCTCGCCATGCGAGATGGAGGAGCGGGCTCCGACGGACCGATCGTCATCTCTTTCGAGCAAGATGAAGCTGAAGCCGCACGAACTCAGGAGTTGCTCGCCGAAGCCGGGTTGGCTGAACTGGTCGTCGTCGTCGTCGCGCCGCTCGCGCGACAGCGCATCGAAGGCTCAACGACCACGTGCTACGTTCTCCCGGAAGACGTCGATCAGGTGTTCGGCGATCGGAAGGCTGACTTAGTGCTGGTGGACGGGCCGGCGGCCGAAGCCGGTGCTCGTTTCGGCACCCTGCCCCTGGCTCACCCGTTCGTAAGCCCTCGTGCCCTCTTCGTCCTGGACGACGCGCTGAGGGATGGCGAGTTGTCAGTCGCCCGTCGCTGGCGCTCACTCCCGTACGTGAGGGTCGACGGGATTCGGATCGCCGAGAAGGGACTCCTGACGGGCGTGATCCTCGGCCCTTGACGACGCGCGTTCCGATCGTGACCAATACTGCGACGCTGTCATCGACTGGATCTACCGTCGACAACTCGGTTTCGCGCGGGCGTCGTACGCGACACAACGGGCACGAATCGACGACTCCCGATCTGGCCAGACATCGTTCGAAGTGGCGGTGCTCCAGCAGGTTTGGGCACGACGCCTGGGACCGCTTGCTCCAACTTCGGAACTGGTCCAAGAGGCGCGGGTGTGCGAACGATGCGTGTTCGGTGCGGCGGGGCGGTCGTCGAAGTCGGCGACTGATTGTCGCCGAGCGAGGCCGCGTTTCGGCTACCCTTGCGCCGTGATTGTCCAAGCGAGGACCGCACCAGCGGGCGCGGACGGCGGGCGCAACCCGGAACGGGTCGGGACTTATTGGGCTCGGCCACGGCGGCCTGCCGCTGGCGATCTGTTCGTGGAGGTGGCTCTCGAAGTAGTCGGCGTCGACTCCAACGAGCGCCCGGTATCTGAATTGTGCGCCGGCGAATTGCCCATCGATGACGTCCCGGATCAACGGCTGCAGGCAGCGCTCGAGCGTGGCCTTCGTTGGTCCTGACTCGCGCACGGACGCTGCGTTGAGCCGAACCGTTAGATGGCCCCTGCTCCGTAGCTTGAGACGCAGATGCGGTTCCTCATCGTCGACCACTTCTACGCCCGCTTCATCGACGACTGGTATGCGCGACACCCGGGGTTGGTCCAGCTGAGCTACGAGGAGCAGCGGGCGAGCCTCCGGTCATCGCTCGTCGGGGAGACGGCGTTCCAGGCCGCAGCGCTTCGTGACCTCGGTCACGAAGCGGTCGACGTGATCGTCAACGTTTGGCCCGCCCAGGCCGCATGGGCCCGGGAGCACCTACACCGGGTCTCGGCTGATCCTCGATGGGAATTGCGCCTCCGCCGAGGGATCGTTCCGTGGCCCGTGCTACGGCCCGATTCTCGATGGATGGGTGAGGTACTCCTTCGCCAGATCGATGCCTTCAGACCGGATGTCGTCCACGTCAGCTCGATGGACCTCCTCGCGCCAGCCCTTATCCGGGAGATACGATCCCGGTGTCGGTGCGTCGTCGGGCAGATCGCGGCGCGCCTCGCGACAGAGCGGGCGCTCGCGGGTTACGACCTCATCGTCTCGTCGTTACCCAACTTCGTGGACCGTTTCCGAAGCGCAGGCGCGGAGGCGGAATGGCTCCCGCTCGCCTTCGAGCCGAGCGTCTTGGAAGCCGTCGGTCCACGGGAACTCAAGGTGCCGGTGACGTTTGTCGGCAGTCTGTTCGATGTGCATCGTGCCAGGGCTCGAACGATCGAGGCGATCGGCGCCCGCAAGCTGATCGAGGTCTGGACCGCAGATCAGTCGATGCTCCGAGTATCGCCGGGAGGCCGGATACGTATCCACCCGGCCGTCTGGGGAATCGAGATGTACCGGGTCCTTGCGTCCTCGCGGTTGACCGTCAATGTCCACGGGCGCACGGAGGATGTGGCGCCCATGGACGCCAACAACCTGCGCCTGTACGAGGCGACCGGGATGGGGGCTCTCCTCGTCACCGACCGGATGCGGAACTTGGGTCAGCTGTTCGAGGTCGGACGTGAGGTCGTCGACTACGCGGATCCGAACGAATGCGCGGAGGTAGTCGCCTACTACCTCGAGCACCCCACGGAAGCCAGCACGATCGCTCAGGCAGGTCAAGCGCGCACACTACGCGATCACACGTGGCGCGACCGAATGGCGCGTGAGGTCGAGTTCGTCTCGCAGATGCTCTGATGCGTGTCATCCATGGCAGCGACTGACCGTCACCCGCTACCGGAGCGCGATCACGATCTTGCCTCGGAGGATCCTGCGCAGGAGTCCCAGGCGTGAGCGGCGGCTCCTACCGGTCAGCGGTGGGTATCTCAGCCCAGGGACCTGTCTCCCCAGGAGTCGCTCCGCCTCGCGGAGCTCCCGGACATACGTGCCGTAGAGGTACCGGCGTACCGGCCGATCCATCCGCCCGTACCGCTCGGCCCCGAGGTCGTACAGGTACGGCCCGGCGCTCCTGAAGCCTTCGTAGTGGTAAAAGACAAGCTGTCTTCCATCAATGGTCGGCGGATCGGTGCCGAGGCGAATGTGGTGACCCATGAAGTTCCACGGCGCCAGGCCGGCGCCGGGGTGCTGCAGGACGACCACGCCCGCATGGCTTGGCCAGGCGTCGAGATAGCGCTGATCCGCAAAGCGACCATCCTCGACTCGGTCGTAGCACCAGTCGAGGCATTGCTCGCGCCAATGGTCCAGGATCG
>JAJYMP010000785.1 GCA_021786915.1 Chloroflexota bacterium | reverse complement strand
GAACGCCCTCGGCCACTGCATGCGCAAGGCCCTGGCCATCGTCTGGGGCGTCTGGCGCAACGGGGCCGACTTCGACCCCGACTGGGGGGTCGAGGCTTGACAAGACCCTATGGGATCTAGCTCAGAGCGAGGCCGCGAGGACCGCGGCCAGCTCGCGATCGGACAGCACGATCGGGTTGGTGCGCATCGAGCTGCCCCGGGCATCCGCCACGACGGCCGGGATGTCCGCCTCGACGACGCCCCACGTGGCGAGGCCCGGCACCCCGAGGACCCTGGTCCAGGTCCCGACGGTATCGACCAGCGCCGCCCGGGCCTCCGGGTCGGGCGTGGCCTCGGGCAGGCGCGCGAGGAGTCGGCCCAGCACCGCGTAGCGCCGGAGGGCCGGGCTGTCCGGCTGGCGCGCCTCGAGCGCCGCGACGTTGGTCGCGGTGACTGCCGTCATCGTCGCGCCGCAGGCAGCCCCGTGCGGGACCGGGAACTGGGCGCCCAGCGGCGACGCGAGCCCGTGCACCGCGCCCAGCCCGGCGTTCGCCAGGCAGATCCCCGACAGGAGGGCGGCCCACGCCATCCGCTCGCGGGCGGCCGGAGCCCCGGGACCCTCGGGATCGGCGTGCCAGGCGAGGAGGCCGTCGCGCGCGGCGGCCAGCCCGGCGATCGCCAGCGCGTCCGTGAAGGCGCCCGTCCGCAGCGACACGTACGACTCGAGCAGCTGCGCGAGCGCGTCCATCCCGTTCTGGGCGATGCGCTCCGCGGGGAGCCCGGCGAGCAGGTCCGGGTCGACCACGGCGTCGGCCGGGACGAGCCGCTCGTCGCGGAACGAGCGCTTGTAGCCCGCGGGGCCGCGCTCGCTGATCACGGCGTTGCGCGTGGCCTCGCTGCCGGTGCCGGCCGTGGTGGGCACCGCGACCAGCGGCACCGACGGGCCCGGCCAGGGGCGGGCGCCGGGCAGGCCCTCGAGGAAGTCCGTGACGAGCGCGTCCACGCGGAGCAGGCCCGAGACGGCCTTGGCGGTGTCGAGCGCCGAGCCGCCACCGACCCCGAGGACGACGTCGATTCCGCCCGCGCGGTGTGCGGCCGCGATCCCGTCGACCAGGGCAGGGGAGGGCTCGCCGCTGACGGCAGCTTCGCCCGCGAGCTCGATGCCGGCCTCGGCGAGGGCGGCCCGGAGCGCCTCCAGCCGCCCGCCGGCGGCGAGCGAGTGCGTGCCCCGGATGAGCAGCGCCCGATGGCCGTGCCCGGCGACGATCGACGGCAGCCTGGCGGCGACCCCGGCACCGAAGGTGATCCGCGGCAGCCGGCCGACAGCCACCTGGCCGATGGCCTCGAGGAACCTGCCGCCCTCGATCGAGCCGCCGGCCGCCCAGATTCCCTCGCCTGTCTGTTGCGTCACGGCTCCGGCACCTGCGGTGCCAGGCCGATGTAGCGGACGCCGTAGCGCGGCTCCTCGAACAGGTCGGCGGTCGACTCGCGCCAGGCCGCGTAGTGCGGCGTGTCCTTGTGGGACTTCGCGGCCGCCTCGTCGACATACCACTCGTACAGGACGAAGCGGGTCGGATCGTCGGCCAGCTGGATGACGTCGAACCGGACGTTGCCCGGCTCGCGCACCGAGCCCTCATGGTTCGCGCGGCAGGCATCGATGAAGGCGTCAACGGCATCGGCCTTGACGTGGCAGTGAACGAGGGTCACGAACATGGCGCGGCTCCGAGTGCGGCTTCGTCGCCGTCCAATCTACCCGCCGCGGCGCCGAGTGGCGGGTCTGGACTTCCCCGAAGGGCACTGGCCCGCCCGGCCGCGTGCCGAGAGGATGGCCCCGTCATGCCGGGCCGCCAGGCCCGCCGGAGAGGTGCGCAGATGGCCCGCCAATTCGTCGTCCAGCTCGACAACCACCCGGGCGAGCTGACCCGCCTCATCAAGGCCTTCGAGGCCTTCAGGATCGAGATCGCGCATGTCGCGTGCGTCGGCAGCGGGCCGCTGGAGTGCCTGTTCGTCACCACGACCGACGATGACGCAGCGCGGCGCGTCATCAAGGGCCTCGGCCACCCGTTCATCGAGGGCGAGCCGCTCATGGTCGAGGTTCCCGATCGGCCCGGCGCCTTCGGGGACATTGCCGACCGCCTCGCGCAGGCCGGCGTGACCGTCACGGGCGTGGTGAAGGCGGGGGAGCGCCCGGGCTTCGCCGAATGGGCCTTCTGCGTGGACGACGTGACCACGGCTCGACAGGCCCTGGGCCAGCACGCGGAGGACCTCGTCGGCGTCAACTGAGGAGTCCCGCGGACACAGAACGACCCCCGCGGGGCGAGCCCACGGGGGTCGTGAGAGGCGGCGTCCCTAGCTGATGCGCGGGAACGCGGCGCGCGATCGCTTGATGTACTTGCCGGCGCCCTTGCGCCCGGTGAACTCGCCGTTGCGGACGATGACCGAGCCGCGGGACATCACGATGTCCGAGCCGCCCTGGACCGTCATGCCCTCGTAGCACGAGTAGTCGACGTCCATGTGGTGCGTCTTGGCCGAGAGGACGTGCTTGCGGTTGGGGTCGTAGACCACGATGTCGGCGTCGGACCCGACCGCGATGGCGCCCTTCCGCGGGTACATCCCGAACATCTTGGCGGGCGCGGTGGACACGACCTCCACCCAGCGCTCCTTCGAGAGCTTGCCGTCGGCGACGGCCTGGTGCATCAGGTCGACCCGCTCCTCGACGCCGGGCAGGCCGTTGGGGATCTTGCGGAAGTCGCCGCGGCCCATCTCCTTCTGCCCGTGGAAGTCGAACGGGCAGTGGTCGGTGCCGACGAGGGCGATGTCGTCGCGCTTGAGCGCGTTCCAGAGCTCGACCGCGTGGTCGGGGGTCCGGAGGGGCGGCGAGCAGACGAACTTGGCGCCCTCGAACCCGTGACCGAGGTCGTCGAGCGAGAGGTACAGGTACTGCGGGCACGTCTCCGCCCATGCCATCGCGCCGCGGCTGCGGGCCTCGCGCAGCGCCTTGAGCGCTTCCTTGGCCGACATGTGGACGAAGTAGACCGGCGCGCCCGCGACCTCCGCCATGCGGATGACGCGGTTGGTCGCCTCGCCCTCCATCCGGGAGTCGCGCGCCAGGCCGTGTCCGATCGGGTCGGTGACCCCCTTCGCGATCTGGTCGGCCGCCAGGACGTCGATGACCGGCCCGTTCTCCGCGTGCATCAGGATCAGGCCGCCGTTCTTGGCGGTCTGCTTGAGGGCGCGGAAGATGTGGTCGTCGGGCGAGTAGAAGACGCCCGGGTATGCGGTGAACAGCTTGAAGTCCGGGACGCCCTCGTCGACCAGCTGGTCCATCTCGGGCAGCGAGGCGTCCGTGACGTCGGACATGATCATGTGGAAGCCGTAGTCGGCGACGGCCATGCCCTCGGCCAGCGCGAACCACTTGTCGAGGCCCTGGTGCAGCGTCTCGCCCTTCGACTGCACCGCGAAGTCCACGATGGTCGTCGTCCCGCCGAACGCAGCGGCGCGGGTGCCGGTCTCGAAGTCGTCCTTCGCGTAGGTGCCGCCGAACGGCAGCTTCATGTGCGTGTGGGCGTCGATCCCGCCGGGGATGATGTACTTGCCGGCGGCGTCGATCACCTCGTCGGCAGTCACCGAGGCTGCGAGGCCGGCACCGATCTGCGCGATCGTCTCGCCCTCGACGAGCACGTCCGCTCGGTAGGAGCCATCGGCAGTGACGATCGTGCCGTTGGCGAACAGGGTGCGCATCCTTCCTCCTTGGCGTTGGGATGCCCCGCCGGCTGCACCCGTCGGACGGGGTGGCGCGTGTCGGCCCATCGTAGACCCGGGCACGGCGCCTCGGAGGGGGTTTGCGCTATCCGCGGCTGAGCAGGGCGGCCCCGAGCCGGAGCGCGAGGGCGGCGCCGGCCATCACGGCTGCGACGAGCGAGGTCGCGAACGACGCCAGCTCGCGCATGCGGCGGCGCCGGTACTCGCGGCGCGCGGCCGGCCCGTCCTCCTCCCAGCGAGGATCGGGGCGGCGGGGCCTGGACAGCGCTGACATGTCGGATACCTCCGCCGCAATTGTCGGCTCCGGGGGTTCCGGGGTCGAGAGGACCTCTCGCCCAGTACGACGGTGGCTGCGCAGCGGCAGGCCGTCAGGCAGGCGGTAAGGCGGGCGCGCGCCGAGCGATGCCCCGCGCCCCTCAGCGCGCCATTCCCGGTCAGCTTCGCAGCGCCGGGATGATCTCGCGCCCGTAGAGCTCGAGCTGCTCCTCCTCGTTGCCGTTCATCAGGTAGAGGTTGAACTGGTCCACGCCGGCGTCGGCCAGCTCCCGGAGCCGCTGGATGTGCGCCTCGGGCGGGCCGACCAGGCAGAACCGGTCGACGATCTCGTCCGAGACGAATGCCGCGTTCGAGGAGCCCACCTCAGCGTGGTGCAGGTAGTCGTAGCCCTCGCGGTTGCGGATGTAGGTGGTCAGCTCCTGCGGCAGGTCCTCGCGGGGATACTTGTTCACGAGGTCGACCACGTGGTTCGACACGAGCGCCGGGAACCAGCGGGTGCGGTCGCGGCCGTCGGCCAGGTCGCCCACGTGCGCGGGCGCCGCGGCCATCACCTTGACCGCGTTCGGGTCCCGGCCCGATGCCTCGGCCGACGCGCGGACCTGCGAGACGAACCAGCGGATGAGGTCCGGGTCGCCGATCTGGAGCATCGCGCCGTCGGCGATCCGGCCAGTGAGCTTGAGCGCGACCGGCCCATAGCCCGCGATCCACACCGGCAGCGGGTGCTCGGCGCCCACCCAGGGCAGCTCGAGCATGGCGCCCTCGAACTCGATCGAGTGGCCCTCGGCCAGCGCCCGGATCACGTGCACGGCCTGCTCGAGGTCCCGCATCGACGTCGGCTGCTTGCCCAGCACCCGGCGCGACGAGTCGCCGCGCCCGATGCCCAGCTCCATCCGCCCGCCCGAGAGCTCCTGCAGCACAGCGAGCGCCGACGCCGTGACCGTCGGCTCGCGTGTGGCAGGGTTGGTGACGCAGGTGCCCAGGTGCATGTCCTCGGTGGCCTGCGCCATGAGCGTGAGCAGCGGGTACGGGTCCCGCCACAGCACGTGGGAATCGAACAGCCAGCCGTAGCCGAAGCCTGCGGCCTCGGCCTGGCGGGTCAACGCCAGCGTCCGCTCGATCGTGTGGTCCGGTTTGAGCGTGAACCCGAACTGCATCGCACCCTCCGACCGGGGACGTCCCGGAGAAGCGAACGGCTCGGCTGCCCTCCTCCTGGCAGCCGAGCCGCGCGGGATCATACCCGATGCCCGGCGGCCCTCGACACCCCTGGGTGCGTCAGGCCGGGCGTCAGGGACTACGGCTTGACCAGGTCTCCGTACATGTCCGGCCGACGATCGCGGTAGAACTGCCACGTCTGGCGGACCTTGGAGATCACGTCGAGGTCGAGGTCGCGGACGATCAGCTCCTCGTCGTAGGGGCTGCCGACCGCGCCGACGAACTGGCCGAGCGGGTCCACGAAGTAGCTCTGGCCGTAGAAGTCGTCCGGCCCGATCTCCTTCTCGATGCCCACCCGATTGATGGTCCCGATGAAGTAGCCGTTGGCGAGCGAGTGGCTGACCTGCTCCACGCGCCACAGGTACTCGGACAGGCCGCGCGAGGTGGCCGACGGGATCAGGACGATCTCGGCGCCGTTGAGCCCAAGGGCGCGGGCGCCCTCCGGGAAGTGGCGGTCGTAGCAGATGTAGACGCCGATCTTGCCGACGGCCGTCTGGAACACCGGGTAGCCCAGGTTGCCGGGGCGGAAGTAGAACTTCTCCCAGAACCCCTCGACGTGCGGGATGTGGGTCTTGCGGTACTTGCCCAGGTACGTCCCGTCGGCGTCGATCACCGCTGCCGTGTTGTAGTAGATCCCGGTGGTCTGGCTGTCCTCCTCGTACATCGGCACGACGAGGACCATCCCGGTCTCCTTCGCCAGCGCCTGGAAGCGCTTGGTGGTGGGCCCGTCGGGGATGTACTCGGTGTAGGAGTAGTACTTCTTGTCCTGGACCTGACAGAAGTAGGGCCCGTAGAACAGCTCCTGGAAGAGCATGAACTGGGCACCCTGCTGCTTCGCCTGGTGCACGTACTGCTCGTGCTTCTGGATCATCGACTCCTTGTCGCCGGTCCAGGTAGCCTGCAGGAGTGCGCCTCGGACGATACGGGGCATCGCGAACTGCCTCCTCGAAGTGCCTCGCGCTGATGGACCCGACCGTCCCGCGTCCTGGGCCGGCGAGCCCGCGGGCATCCGCCCGCAGCGGTCAATGGGGCTGAGCATACGCCGCTCGCGGAGCACGGACAGCGCCGTTGGCGCGGTCGCACGGGGCCGATCGGCAGCCTTGGGGCCCAAGCCGGTCAGGCGTCTCCCCGCGTGGCGCCAGGCCCAGGCCGAGCATGCGCGTTCGGGGCGTCCGCGCGATGATCACGCGACCGTCCCGGCAATGGTGACCCGGCGATGGCCCACAGCGGGAGCCGACGATGGACCACGAGACCGCGCGCAGCGCCACCGACGCCGCCCTCGCCCGCGCGGCGGACCTGGCCCGCTCGTGGGCGGCCGGCCTCGACACTGGCCGGGTTGGGCCCACGGCCTCCGTGGCCGAACTGCGCGAGAGCCTCGGGGGCCCCCTCTCAGGGACGGGCGAGGACCCGGTGGCCACGCTCGACGCGCTGGTGGCGGGGGCGTCCGGGGGAATCGTCCGCAGTGCCGGCCCGCGGTACTTCGGCTTCGTCGTCGGCGGCGGGCTGCCCGCCGCGGTGGGCGCCGACTGGCTCGCGAGCGTCTGGGACCAGAACGCCGCGATGTACGTCATGGGGCCAGCGGCGGCCGTCGCCGAGGAGGCGGCGGCGCGCTGGGCGGCCGAGCTGCTCGGCCTGCCCGCAGGGGTCTCGGCGGGGTTCACCACCGGCGCCACGATGGCCTCGTTCACGGCGCTCGCCGCGGGCCGCCACGCGCTGCTGGAGCAGGCCGGCTGGGATGTCGAGCGCAACGGGCTGTTCGGCGCACCCGACGTGCCGGTGGTGGTGGGCGAGGAGGCGCACGTCACGATCCACGCGGCGCTCCAGATGCTGGGGATGGGCCGCGACCGGGTGACCCGCGTCCCCACCGACGGGCAGGGCCGGATGCGGGCCGATGCGCTGGCCGGGGTGCTGGCCGGGATCGACCGGCCCGCGCTGGTCTGCGCCCAGGCCGGCAACGTGAACACCGGTGCGTTCGACCCGCTGCCGGAGGTCGGGGACCTCGTCCGCGCCAATGGCGGCTGGCTCCACGTCGACGGCGCGTTCGGGCTGTGGGCCTCGGCGGACCCGGCGAGGCGCCACCTGCTCGCGGGCGTCGAGCGCGCCGACTCCTGGACGACCGACGCGCACAAGTGGCTCAACGTCCCGTACGACTCGGGCCTCGTGTTCTGCGCACGGCCGGCCGCGCACCACGCGGCGATGACGCTGGGCGCCGCGTACTATGTCGAGACCGAAGGCGGCGAGCGCGACCCGTACAACTGGGTGGCCGAGTCGTCGCGCCGGGCGCGGGGGTTCGCCGTCTGGGCGGCGATCCGCTCGTTGGGGCGCGAGGGCGTGGCGTCGATGGTCGGGCGCACCTGCGACCACGCGCGGCGGTTCGCATCGGCCTTCGAGGCGGCCCCGGCGTCGCTCGGCATCCGCGTCCTCAACGACGTCGTGCTCAACCAGGTGCTCGTCCGCTTCGACGATCCCTCGGGCGACACTTCGGCCGGCGACGCCCGCACCAGCGCGGTGATCGCCGCGGTCCAGGCCGACGGGACGCTGTGGCTGGGCGGCTCGCTGTGGCACGGGCAGATGCGTTCCGAGACTG
>JAJYMP010000336.1 GCA_021786915.1 Chloroflexota bacterium | reverse complement strand
ATCATGCGCTGGAGCCTGTTCATGCTGATCACGACCGGGCGCGGCAGCGCGCTGCGCGAGGTCAGCCCGGCCGAATCCGAGCGGCTCAACGCGTGGCTGCTGGACCTCGCCAAGACGGCCCCGTTCCAGGTCAAGACCACCGAGGCGACCCACTACCGGCGCCTGGCGATCAAGACCTGGCATGCGGCCGGGATGGACGACGAGGCGATCGCCAAGACCTCGGTCGGGCGCGGCTTCGGCATCCGCGACGGCAACGGCATCGTGTTCATCAGCCACGACGGGACGGTCAACCCGTCGGGCTTCCTGCCGATCCCGCTGGGCAACGTGCGGACCTCGTCCATCGTGGACCTGTACCGCGACCACGAGGTCATGCGCGCCCTTCGCAACCCGGAGGGCTTCAAGGGCCGCTGCGGCATGTGCGAGTACTCGCGCGTGTGCGGCGGCTCGCGGGCGCGGGCGTACATGTGGACCGGCGACCCGCTCGAGGCGGACCCGCTGTGCCCGTACGTGCCGACCGGCAACGCGCCCGCCTACGGGATGGCGTGAGGCCGAGCGCATGAGCGTGCTCGTCATCGGGGGTGGCATCACCGGGCTGGTCGCGGCCCGGTCGCTGGCCCTCGACGGCGTGCCCGTCCTGCTCGCGGAGACGGGCCCGCGGCTCGGCGGCAAGGTCTCGACCGAGCATGCCGAGGGGTTCACCATCGAGCACGGGCCGGACTCGTTCCTGGCCACGCGGCCGGCCGGGACCGCGCTGGTGCGCGAGCTCGGCCTCGGCGAATCGCTCGTGGGCACGGCCGGCACGCGCACGGTGTACATCCGCCACCGCGGGCGCCTGGTCCCGATGCCCGAGGGGCTGGGCCTCGTGCTGCCCACGCGGGCGCTGCCGTTCGCCCGTTCCCGGCTGTTCTCGTGGCCCGAGAAGCTGCGCATGGCGAAGGACCTGCTTGCGCCGCGGTCGATGCCGGGCGACGACATCGCCGTGGGCGTGTACCTCCGCCGGCGCCTGGGCAACCCGCTGGTCGAGCGGCTGGCCGGGCCGCTGGTGGGCGGCGTGTACGGCACGCCCATCGACGAGCTCTCGCTCGACGCCGTGGTGCCGACGCTGCGCACCGCCGAGCGGGAGCACCGCTCGCTGCTGCTCGCCGGCCTGGCCGACGGGCGGAAGATGCGGGCTGCGGCGGCGAAGCGGGCGGCGGCGAACCCCGGTGCCAAGCCGTTGGGCCTGTTCGTCACGCTCCGGGGCGGGCTCGACGGGCTCACCGCGGCGGTCGCCGCCTCTGCGGCCGGGCGGGGGGCGGACCTCCGCACGGGCTTCGGCGTGCGCTGGCTGGCGCGATCCGGCGCCGGCGTCAGAGCCGGGTTCGCGGACGGCTCGTCGGCCCAGTTCGACGCCGTGGTGATCGCGACGCCGGCGAACGCAGCCGCCGTCCTGCTCGACGAGGCGCTGGCGGCCGCGGCCCGCCGGCTGGACGCGATCCCGCACGGGACGTCGGTGCTGGTGACGCTCGCGTACCCGCGGGACCGCGTCGGCCACGACCTGCGGGGCCACGGCTATCTCGTGCCCCGCGCCGAGGGCGGGCCGATCGCGGCCTGCACGTGGTCCTCGGAGAAGTGGACCGGGCGTGCGCCCGCGGACACCGTGCTGCTCCGCATGTTCGTCCGCGACGAGGGCCCCTCCACGACGATGCCCGAGGCGGCCCTGGTCGGCGCCGCGCGGGTCGACGCCGAGCGGACGCTCTCGATCGCCGGCGAGCCGGTCCTCGTCCGGACCGCCCGCTACGAGCACGCGATGCCGCGCTACACGGTGGGGCACCTCGACCGGGTGGCCGCGGTGGAGGCCGCCATGGAGGCGTGGCCCGCCGTTGTCCTCGCCGGCGCGTCGTACCGCGGCGTGGGCCTGCCCGACTGCATCGCGCAGGGCCAGGCGGCGGCGGTCCGCGTGGCCGAGCGTCTGGGCGCCCGAGCGCCGTCTGGCGAGCCGTCAATCGCGGCGGCGGTGGCGCGCGCGTAGCGCCGGTTCGTCCCCAGCGGGCGAGCGACTGGCGTAGTATCGGCGGGCGCGGACGAGTGCTCGCCCTCCCCAGCGACCGTCGTCCGGGCAGCCTCGTCAGCCAGCCCCGGCTCCGTGCTGCGCCCGAACCCACGCCTGCCCGGCCCCGCGACTGCCTGCGGAGCGAGGCGGGGGCCTCGGCGGGCCGCGAGGACTCGACCCGTCTGATCGCTGAGGGCGAGGAGTGAGATGACCCACGACGGGAAGCCCGTCATTCGCGTGGCCGACCTGCGCCGCTACTACGGCGACGTGAAGGCGGTCGACGGCGTCACCTTCGAGGTCGCGCCGGGCGAGGTCTTCGGGATGCTCGGCCCGAACGGTGCGGGCAAGACGACGACGATCGAGGTCCTCGAGGGCCTTCGTTCAGCGGACTCCGGCACCGTGGAGCTGTTCGGCCTCGACGTCGGCCGCCACCAGAGGTCGATCAAGGAGCGGATCGGCGTCCAGCTGCAGACGGTGTCGCTGTACCCGCGTCTGACCGTGACCGAGCTCCTCGACCTGTTCGGCAGCTTCTTCAGCCACCGCGTGCCGACCAAGCAGCTGATCGACGCGGTTGACCTCGGCGAGCGCGCCAAGGCGTGGTCGATGAACCTCTCCGGCGGGCAGCAGCAGCGCCTGTCGATCGCGCTGGCGCTGGTCAACGACCCCGAGCTCGTGTTCCTCGACGAGCCCACGACCGGCCTCGACCCGCAGGCGCGGCGCTCGCTCTGGGACCTGATCAAGGGGCTCCAGGCGCGCGGCAAGACGGTCTTGCTCACGACGCACTACATGGAGGAGGCTGCCGAGCTGTGCGACCGGGTGGCCATCATGGACCACGGCCACATCCTCGAGATGGGCGCCGTGAACGACCTGATCGGCCGCCGCTTCAAGGAGCGCGCGGTGTTCTTCGACTCCACGCCCCAGCTTCCGATGGCAGAGCTCGCCCACCTGGGCGGCGTGACCCGCACGGCGCAGGAGGACGGCCAGACGGTGCTGTACTCGCAGGATGTCGGCAGCACGATCGGCGCGCTGCTCGCCACCGCCGACGGGCTGAAGGTGGAGCCGCGCAACCTGGGAATCCGCCAGGCAACCCTCGAAGACGTCTTCCTCGATCTCACCGGTCGGGCGCTGCGCGACTAGGAGCCCGACGATGCGAACCCTGCTCGGCCTCACCGTCGCCAACGTCAGGAGCCTGGTGCGCGATCGCGCGGCCCTGTTCTGGACGATCTTCTTCCCGATCATGTTCGTGTTCCTGTTCGGCTGGATCTTCGGCGGCGCCGGTGCCGACACCAAGATCGCCGTGGGCTACGCGGATCAGGACGGCTCGGCCGCGTCGGCGGGCCTCCGCCAGGCCTTCGGCAGCGTCCAACTGCTGAGCCTGCGTGACGGCTCCGCGGACGATGAGAAGGCGGCGATGCAGCGCGGCGAGGTGTCCGCGGTCATCGTCATCCCGAAGGGCCTGGGAGACGCGCTCGCGCAGGCCCGCTCCGGCAGCGCGACGCCGGTCGCGATCCAGGTGTACGGGGACCCGTCGCAGAACCAGACCACGCAGGTGGTCGTGGGCGTCGTGAACCAGGTGGCCAACGCCGTCAACCTCCAGGCGGTCGGCGGCTCGCCCGTCGTCACGGTCAGCCAGCTGTCCCTCCAGTCCACCACGATCAGCCAGGTCGCCTACCTCGTCCCGAGCATCCTGGCCATGGCCCTGATGCAGCTGGGCGTGTTCGCAGCGATCCCGCTGGTCCAGCAGCGCGAGAAGGGGATCCTCAAGCGCCTGGGCGCCACCCCGCTCGCGCGCTGGAAGCTGGTGGGCAGCAACGTGCTCCTGCGGCTCATGGTCGCGCTGGTGGACGCCGTGCTGATCCTGGGCATCGGGTACGTGTTCTTTGACGTCCGGATCGTCGGCAACCTGCTCGCGGTGGTCGGCGTGGTCCTCCTCGGCGCGGGGTCGTTCCTCGCGATCGGGTTCGCGCTCGCCTCGTTCCTCAAGACCGAGGAGCAGGCCACGGGCGTCGTCCAGATCGTCCAGATGCCGATGATGTTCCTGTCGGGGATCTTCTTCTCGTTCGACTTCCTGCCCGGGTTCCTCCAGACCATCGCGCGCTTCCTGCCGCTCACGTACCTCGGCGACGCGATGCGCCAGGTGATGGTGAACGGGACGCAGGTCGCGCCGCTGGGCGTGGACATCGCGATCCTCGTCGGGTGGCTGGTGGTGTGCCTGGGGATCGCGGCGCGGACGTTCCGCTGGGAGTAGGGGCGTCGCGCCTGGCGCCCAGGGCTCGGCGTCGTGTCGCCACCAGCGGGCGGGCGCGACCGGCTAGGTCTGGCGGTCCGGCCGCCACCAGCGGGCCGACGCGACCGGCGGGCTGAGCCGAACGCTGCCGTCGGGGAACACCAGCGCGACCCAGGACCTCGGGTCGGGGTCCGACGCGTCGCGGATCCGAAGGCCGCGGTGGAGCCGCGCGGCCTCGCTTGCCCAGTGGGCGTCGTCCACGCGCAACGGTCCTCGGTAGAGGATCTCGCCGCCGTTCGCGCGCACCTCGGCGTCGGCGACGAAGCGGGGATCGGGCTGGTCAGGCACGGCCTTCTCTGGCCCCGCGGGTCCTGGCACGGGTGGGTGCCAGTCGCTCCGCCGCATGCGCCGTCCGGCCACGGCACGGGGGTTTGCCGCGCGGCTCCCGCTCGACAAGGCCCGATCTGGCACCGGCGCGTGCCAGGGACGGGCCGGGAGCCCGGCGAGGCTGGTCAGCCAACCCCGGCACGATCGTCGGCGAGCGCGGCTCGCAGCTCCGGCAGGCGCTCGATGGTCGCGAGGTCCCAGGGCGTCCGGAAGATGAGCACGACATGGCCGAAGCCGACGTCCCGATAGGCGCGGAGGGCGGCGGCGACCTCCGCGACCGAGCCGCCGGCCGAGAGCCGACCCTCGCCTCCGTGCGGCAGGTGCACCCGGTGCCAGGCGTCCCAGGCCGAAACCGCCGCCGCGCGGTCCTCGCGGATCACCACGTTGACGTTGGTCGTCCGCTCGATCTCGCGCTCGTCGCGGCCCGCCGTCTCGCACGCGGCCCGCAGGAGCCCGTCCGCCGCAGTGAGCTCGTCGGGCGTGCCGTAGGCGTTCCACATGTCCGCGGAGCGTGCAATCAGCGGGATGGTCTTGCGCGGCCCCGCGCCGCCGATCAGGATCGGCAGGCTCGGCTGGACCGGTTGCGGCGCGCACACCGCGCGATGGAACCGGTAGAAGCGCCCCTCGTGGGTGACCTCCTCTCCGTCGAGGAGCCGGCGGACGAGCGGCACGGCCTCGATCAGCCGGTCGAGACGCTCGCCGAACCCTGAGCCGAAGTCGAACCCGAACGCCTGGTGCTCGCGCTCGAACCAGCCCGCGCCGAGCCCGAGGATGGCGCGGCCCCCGGAGATGTGGTCGACCGTCGTCGCCATCTTGGCCACGAGCCCGGGATTGCGCAGCGTGTTCGCGCCGACCATGAGGCCCAGCCGCGGCCGGGTCGTGACGGCGGCGACTGCTGCCAGGGTCGTCCAGCCCTCGAGCTTGGGGTCCGGCCAGTCGGCTTCGTCCGAGAGCAGGTGGTCGTCGATCCACAGGTCGTCGAAGCCCGCCGACTCCGCCGCCACGACCGCCTCGCGCAGCTCCGGCCACCCCGTGCGCTGGACCCAGAACGCCGCCCCGAACCGCATTGCCGATCACCTCCTCGCCCCAGATCGTAGTGGCCATCCCGCGGCCGCTCCACACCGTTCCGGAACTGGTCTAGCCCACCCAGCGAGCACAGGCGGTGCCTCGTGTCTCGTGGCGGCTCCTCCCGAGCGGGTGCCCGCGGCGGCCCGTCGCGTCGCCTCGTCGTTCCCGCGTCCGCTGGCGCCGGCGGGGCTCTGGCCTGCGGCGGTAGCTCGCGTCGCTGCTCCATGCGGCTCGCGACGGCGGGCGATGCGGCGGGCCTGGCGCCGGCGACTGGCGCCGACGGGCGATGCGGCCCCGAAGACGCGCCCCGTGGCGCTCCGCGTCGGCGCGGGGTTGGGCCTGGCGCCGGCGACTCGCGGCAGCTTGGCTGCGGAATTCCGCTCGGCGGTTGAGTGATCGCAGACGCCCGCGCGCCGCACCGCTCGCTGGGCGCGTCAGCCAGACGCACCCGGTGCCGGGCCGCTCGCGCAGCGAGCTGCACGACTCCGCCGCGCGTAGGATCGCTCGGCAGGCGGGCGGGCTGGGGTCCGGCCCGGCAGCGCGGTGCGGCGCGCGGCGGCCGGCGCCGGAGGCAGCTTCGGAGCGGCGGCGGCCGACGCGGCAGCTCGGCAGCGGCAACGGCGCGGCGGCCGCACCGGAGGCTGGGTGGCGGCCCGCAATGCGCCTGCGTCTTCGCCGCGGTTCTGGGCGACGCGCATGCAGCGTGCTGGGCGATACAACCCTGTGTGCCCAAGGAAGGGACCTTCGCGCATGTCAGACGCCACCCGTCGGCCCGGTCGAACGCCGCTCCGAACCGTCCTCGATCGACTCGACCCGCAGGCAGCGCAGGCTGACGCGCCGCCGTACATCTATCGACCGGTCGAGCTGCCGGTCAGGGCGGGCGCGGACGTTCTCGAGCGGCTCCGGGGCCTCGCCTGGGTCGGCACGCCGGCGGTCATCGCGGTCGCGTCCCGGGTGTGGTCGGCCTTCTGGATGATGGCCCTGATCCCGGCGGTCCACACGACGCGGGGCCTCCCGTTCGCGATCTGGGACGCGATCTGGTACTTCGGCGTGGTCAAGAACGGCTACCACGGATACGCCGTCCGGGGGGCCCACGACTTCGCGTTCTTCCCGGCGTGGCCCGCGCTCATCAAGCTCGGGTCGCTGACCGGGCTGCATCCAGCACTCGTGGGAACCGTCCTCGCAAACCTGCTCTTCGTGACGGCGGCGATCCTGACGTGGCGCGTGCTGGACCTCCGGCTGGGCGGGACCGTCGCAACGGGCGGCCTGCTGCTGCTGTCGTTCGCGCCATCGGCGTACGTGTTCTCGATGGCCTACTCGGAGCCGCTGTTCCTGGTCGCGACCGCAGCCTACTTCCTCGCCTCGGACACCTCCGCCCGGCGGGGCCTGTTCGCCGGCCTCGCGATGCTGACCCGGATCGCTGGCGCTGCCGTTGCAGCGTCCGCACTCGCCCAGTTCGTGTTCGGCCCGAGGCCGGGCCGTCGGACCGCGTTGCTGGTCATGGTGGCCACCAGCCTCGCCTTCGGCATCTGGTGGATGTTCATCGCATACCTGACCCACAGGCTCACAGGCTTCCTGAGCGGTTCGCCCGCCTGGGTGCACGGCGGCACCGGGCTCGAGCGGTTGGTCGAGGCGGTCCGCCGTCCGACGATCCAGCGAGTCGCGTGGATTGCCTTCTTCGTGATCGTGGGGCTCGGGGCGTTGGCGCTGCTGCGGGTCGACAGGGAGCTGGCTGTCTTCTCCATCGCTGCGCTCGCACTCGCATTCCTGCCCGGCGGGCTGGTGCCCTCGATGCCCCGCTATGCGCTCGCCGCCTTCCCGGCCTTCGCAGGCCTGGCGGTCCGCTTCGGACGACGCGGCACCTGGGCCCTCGCCGGCTGCTTCGCGTTGGCGCAGATCGCGTTCGTGGCATGGATGATCGCCCTGCCCGGCGGCCAGGCGCCGTAGGCGGGCGCGCGGGGGCGGATCCGGCCAGCACGGTTGGGGTGGTGACCACCAAGTCCGCCGCCTTCGGCTGGTGATGCCATGAAGGAGCGGGCCTCCGATCCGATGCTTAGGACGTGACCTTTCGGTCCGTCGGAGGCAAGCGATCAGAAGGAGGCCCAGGACATGGTGTACCTC
>JAJYMP010000158.1 GCA_021786915.1 Chloroflexota bacterium | reverse complement strand
AGCGGAGCGCCCCTCCGGCACCGGACCGACGGAGCGAATCGCCTGGGGAGCACGCGGCGAGGGCAGGCACAGGCGCAGGCGCAGGGCCCACTCGGTTCGCGGCCGCGTGCCGGATCAGTTCGCTGCGGCCAGGCGCACCAGCGCGGGCTCCACGCCGAACACCTCGCGGACGCGCTCGTCGGTCAACACCTGGTCCGGCGTCCCGTCCCCCACCAAGCGCCCATGGTCGAGAAGCACCAGCCGCGGGAAGAAGTGCGACGCCAGGGCGAGGTCGTGGAGGACGGCGACGAGCGTCGTCCCGTCGCGCTCGTTGAGGTCGCGCATGAGCTCCATCGCCTCCACCTGATGCCGCAGGTCGAGGTGCACGGTCGGCTCGTCGAGGAGCAGCACCGGCGACTCCTGCGCAACCGCGAGCGCGAGCAGGACGAGCTGCCGCTCGCCCAGCGAGAGCTCGCGGGCGTCGCGCCCCAGCAGGTGGCCCAGCCCCACGCGGTCGATGGCCTCCGCGACCGCGGCGCGATCCACTGGCCGCGTCCCGCGCAGCGCATCCTCGTGCGGCAGCCGCCCGAGCGCGACCACCTCCTCGACGCGCATCGAGAACGGAAGCGCGGTCTGCTGCGGGACCACGGCCAGGCGTCGGGCGATGGCCGTGCGGTCAAGGGACGCCACCGGCTCGCCGCCCAGCTCCACCCGCCCGGCGTTGGGCCGCAGGATCCCGGCCACGACGCGGAGCAGCGTCGACTTGCCGGCCCCGTTGGGCCCGATCAGCGCGACCCGCTCCCCGGTCTGGACGCTGAACGAGACGTCGCGCAGGATCGGGCGGCCGCGCGCCTCCACCGTGACGCCGTCGAGCCAGACGGCCGGGCGGGTCACAGCTCGTACCCCGTCCGCGCCCGGCGGAGCAGCGCGAGGAAGAACGGCGCGCCGATGATCGCGGTCACCACGCCCACCGGGATGTCGCCGAACACGCGCGCCGCCAGGTCCGAGTAGACGAGCAGGTTGGCGCCCCAGAGCGCCGAGATCGGGATGACCGCGCGGGCGTTCGGCCCGGTGAGCAGCCGGACGATGTGCGGGACCACCAGGCCCACGAAGCCGATGAGCCCGCTGACGGTGACCGCGGCCGCGGTGACCAGCGAGGCGATGCCCAGGAGCAGCGGCCGCTCCCGCTCCACGTTGACCCCGAGGTGCGCGGCGGCCTGCTCGCCCAGCAGCAGCCCGTTGAGCGTGCGCGCACGGCTGCCGATCAGGATCGACCCCACCAGCACGATGGGCAGGGCGCCCCAGAGCCGCTCCCAGGAGGCCTGCTCGAAGCTGCCGAGGATGTAGTTGAAGATCTCGCGCAGGGCCGCGCCCGAGAGGTACATCGCCATCGTCAGGCCCGCCGCGAGCAGCGACGCGACGGCGTAGCCGGTGAGCAGGAGCCCGGTCAGCGGCGCGAGGCCCGTCACCCGGGCGAGGCGGTAGACGACCGTGATCGACACGACTGCGCCCACGAACGCGAGGACGTTCGCTAGGCCGAATCCGAGGAACAGGGCGCGGATCGGGAGCACCAGGCCGATGGCGGCGCCCAGCGCGGCGCCGGACGCTGTGCCCAGCACGTACGGGTCCGCGAGCGGGTTGCGCAGCAGGCCCTGGAACGTGGTTCCCGCGACCGCGAGCCCGGCGCCCACCGTCATCGCCAGCAGGACGCGCGGCACGCGGAGCTCCCAGACGATCGCCGCGGTCGAGGGGTCCGCGGCGGACAGGTGCGTGCCGAGCACCTTGTCGGCGACGATCGTGATCGTGTCGCCCAGCGGGACGGACACGCTGCCGAACGCCACGCCCAGCATCGCGCCGGCGATCGCGACGACGATCCCGCTCACGACCAGCCAGAAGCGGCGGTCGCGACCGCGGGCGGCAGCGCGGAGCCGAGCCCCGGTGTCGCCCGCGGTCGCGACGCCCGGCGTCACGGGACGGCGGGGATCGGTGACACCTGGGGGATGGTCAGCTCCGGGTGGATGGCCGCTGCCAGGAGCTCAAGGCCCAGGAACAGGCGCGGACCCGGGCGCGAGATCATCGTGTCGTCGATGGTGGCCACGGCGTTGTTCTTGACCGCGGTCAGCGTCGACCATCCGGGCCGCTTGACGGCGTCCGCGACCTTGCTGAAGTCGGCCAGCAGCACGACCTGGGGATCCGCCTTGATCAGCTTCTCGGCCGGGAGGTCCCACTTGGTGGTCGAGCCCGTCGTGATCGGGGTGCCGCCGGCGTCGGTGATCATCTCGGCCAGGAACGAGTCGTCAGCGGGGGCGTATCCCTCGCCGATCTCGTAGTACACCCGGGGCGCGGGGGCGCTCTTGACGGCGGCCTCGACGGCGTCGAAGGCGGCCTGCATCTGGGCCGTGATCGCGGTGGCGGCGTCGGCCTCGCCCACCGCCTTGCCGATCAGGTTGATGTCGCTCATCACGCCCGCGACGTTGGGGGCGTACACGACCAGGACGGGGATGCCCAGGCTGCGCAGCTTGGCGACCGTGTCGGCTGGGGTCCCGTAGTCGCCGCCGGCGATGACGAGGTCGGCCTTGGACGCGACGATCTTCTCGACATCCACCGAAACGGCGCCGTTGTCGAACTTCTCGACGTCGGGGACCGCGCTCGCCTGGGGCGGGTAGAGCGAGATGTCCTGTGCCTTGCCGACGATCTTGTCGCCGACGCCGAGCGCGAACAGCGTCTCGGTCACAGCGGGCATGAGCGACACGATCCTGGTGGGCTGGGCGGCGATGGTGACCTGCGTCCCCTCGTCGTCGGTGAGGGTCTGCGGGAAGGCGGCGGCCGTCGTTGCCGTCGGGGCCGGCGTCGGCGAGCCAGTCGGCGCGGTCGTCGCCGACGCGGCCGGGGCGGTGGGGGCGCTCGACGGGAGCGGGGTCGTCGGCGCCAGGGTCGACGTCGCGGCGGGAGCGGCAGAGCAGGCGCCGAGCAGGACGGCGACGCCGATGGTGGCGATCAGGTGACGGACGCGGGCAAGCGGGCGAGGGGTGTCCACTGACAACTCCGAAAAGGCGGTGGGAGAAACGGAAGACCTCCGGGCTTCGGGGCGAAGCCGGAGGTCAGACGTGAGGTCGCACAGTACGCCTGACCTTTCTCTCGAAGGCTCGAGCGGCACGCTGCGTCGGCGACCGGACTTCCGCCCCCGAGGGGCGGTCACCGTAGCGGGACTGTGCCGGATTCACACCGGCTTCGCGACCGTAGCGCGTCGGATCTGCAGGGGCGCAGGGCCCCGGTTGACTCCGGCAGGGTAGCACCAAGGACAAGGCCATAAGGGCGTGATAAGTGCCTCGGGCCATGATCCGCGCACCGCCCCCTCCCGCCAGCAAGCACATCCCGCCGGAGGAGGGGCTCGATGGAGCTCGCTCGACGGACCCGATGGATCGCCCTGTCGCTGCCGGTGGCCTTGGCGGCTGCCGCGGCGCTCGCCCGGCCGGCACCCCCCGGAGCCCTGGCGGCCGCCCGCCCTGTTGCCGAGCGCACCTGCGCGCAGGAGGCCAGCGCGGATGGCGACAGCGGCGCTGTGACGGGCGGCGGGTGGTATCGCCTGGACCCGAGGCTCGACGCGAGGGGCACGCTTGTCGGCCGGGTGCTGACCGCGGGCCGCGGCTCGGCGCGGTGGACGGCAGATCTGCCGCCGGAGTCGTTCGCGTCGGGGCCGGTGGGCGGCCGCGTGCTGGTGGGCGACGATGACGGCCAGCGGTCGCGCCTGCGCCTGTTCGACACGAGTCGCGGCTGCTGGTCGGCCGTGGGCACGGAGGCGAGCGTGATCCGCAGCGCGCTCCTCACGGCGGACGCCAGCGGCCTGTACGAGCATCGAGTGGATCGCGCCACGCGGCGCGACCTGGGCGTCTGGCAGCGGGATGGCCGCGATCCGGGCGACACCCGGCGGGTCCTCCCCGGGCTCGATGCGACCGCGGCCTACGGGCCCACGTTCTCGACCACGCTCCTCCTGGCTGACGACGGGCAGCTCGCCGTGAGCTCCTGCGGGGAGCGGGCGTGCCGGACGCGGGTCGTGGACCCGGCGACCGGCGCCACATCGACGGCGGAGGGGACCGGCCCGGTGGCCGGGGTGGTCGGCGACCGGCTCATCGCCCTCGAGGCCGGCAAGGGGCTTCCCTGTCCGGTGCAGGCCATCAACCTTGCCTCCGGCGGAGCGTCGGCCCTGGGCGGCCCGGCGACGGGCGTCGCGGTGCTGGCGACGGACGGCTCGGGCCTCGTCGTCGTCCCGGGCGAGCGTGGGCTGCGCGTCGTGCGGGCGCGTGACGCGGCGCCGAGCGAAGACGTGCCCGGCACATCGGGGCTCGCCCCCGTCTCGCGGACGTCCACGTCCGAGACCGGGTTCGAGGCGCCGCGCGGCCTCGTGGCCGTCACCCCTGGCGGCACCGTCGCCGACCCGTCCCTGGTCCGCCTCCTCGACCCCGCCTCCCTGCAGATCACCGCCGGCGAGGTGCTCCCGTGATGACCCGTTCCCTCGCTCGCCGGCTCGTCGCCGGCCTCGCCGCCCTCGGCATCCTCACCGGCGTCGCGGGCGCTGCACTCGCCGCCACCCCGGACCCCACGCTGCCGCCGGCGTGGCCCATGGACACCGCGCTGACCTACCGCTGGACCACCAACGCGGTTCCGCCCACGGCCATGCAAACGGCCGTCAACAGGGCGGCATCGGATGCCAACGCGAGCCGCCGGTCCCGCGCTCCGTCGTATTCGTACAGCAGCAGCGGCGCGAACGGGGTCTCGTACGGGACCAGCAATCCGTGCGGCGTCAACGGCCTCGCGTGCTTCCAGCGCGACCCGATCAACTCGTACTGGCACCTTTGGTTCCGCGAGAACGGTCACCGCTATGACTGGGGCACGCTGGCCTGGTGCGAGATGTCCGGCAGCCCCAACGGCTGCTACCAGGCCGAGACCATCACCCTCGACGAGCTCGGGCACGTGGCCGGCCTCGACCACCACGTCAACCTCGCCAACGACAGCGACTACGCGGATGCCGTCGTCCAGACGTACAGCCACGCCCGTCCGCTCGTGGGCTGGAACGCGAGCGCATTCGGGCGCTGCGACGTCGCCACGCTCCAGCAGGTCTATGACGTGCCCTCCTGGACGACCCTCTACTCCACCTGCCTCGACATCCCGGCCACGCTCGCCTTCGCCGCCTCGACGACGCAGGTCCCCCTGAGCGGGTCGGTGACCTTCACCGCGACGCTGCGCGCCAACGGGACCGGGCGCCTCGCGGGCAACCCGATGGCCGGCCGGGTCGTCGTCCTCCAGGCCCGCTCCGGGACGACCTGGGTGGACCTGCTCACGATGCCGGCCGGGAGCGCAGCCGGGACGTACGTGGCCACGTACTGGCCGCGTCTCGCACAGGACTATCGCGCGGTCTTCCGCAAGCCGGCGAGCGAAGGCGTTCGGGCCTCGTCGTCAGGCGCCATCACGGTGTCGATCACGTGCAGCCCGACCCGGTGCCCGCTCGTGGCGGACGCGGCAGCACAGCCATGAAAGGGGTCGTTCCCATGGGCGCACGGTTGGGATTCGGTGGGCGCGTCGGGGCGGTGGTCGCTGCCGTCCTGCTGGCCGCGGGATGCACGGGCGGGGCCTCCTCCCCGCCCCAGAGCGTGGGGAACCCGGCGGCGGCGAGCGTGCCGGCGGCGGCGAGCCCGGCCCGAACGTCTGGCGCGATGCCGAGCGCGGCGGCCGTGACGGCGGCAGCGTCCACCCTCGCGCCAGTCAGCCCCAGCGTGTCCCCGACTCCGTCCGCGACCCCCGGGCCGATACCGGCCAAGCCGCCCGTCGCGGTGCTCCGCGGGCTCGACGGGGCCGCGGCCACGGGCCAGCTCGGCTCGTACACGTGGGGTTCGGCCGGGTCGGACGCGCCGTGGATCACGGGCAGGGTGCTCGGGACCGCGGCCCCCGGCGCGCTGCTCGACGCGTCCCTCGGCGGGGCGACACCGGCGAGCTGGACGTCGGCCTGGGCGGAGGTGTCGAGCGGGATCGCAGGCAGCCCGTCAGACGGCGCCTCGGGCAGCGGCCGCGTGGGCGTCACGGCGCCGACGAAGGCCGGCGACTGGTCCCTCCGGGTCACGGCCACCTTCGGGCCCGGCCACAACGCGACGTACTTCTGGCGCTTGACCATCAAGTGAGGCCCGGACATGCCGCGCCGCCGGGGCGACGGATGCGCGACCGGCGGCGGTCAGGCAGCGAACCGGGAAGGGCGGGCCGGACCTCCGGCCCGCTCAGGTCAGGCGATGGCGGCGACTCCGGTCGCGTTGAAGATCGAAGTCTGCGCCTCTTCGGGCAGCATCACGCCCATGATCTTCTGGAGGGCCAGGAGGTGAACGCAGGATCCCCAACTCTCGAAGTAGTGGCACGTGCAGTGCCACGCTCCGGCGTCGAGGCTGACGTGATGGGTGTCGTTGTCCCCACGAAACGTCAGGGCGATCCGTTCGATCGAGATCCGATCCAGCTCTCGAGCGTAGCGATTCGCCTTCTCGACCTTGCCGATGAGAGAGGAGTGCATCGCCGCAGTACCTCCAGTCGCCCCGCGTCGGAGCGTCCACGAGGGCCGCCGTCCGGCCGGGTCCGCAGGGCCGGTGATGACGGTCGCAGGGCAAGCCTACACCCGTCGGAGCCGGCCGACACCCCCCGGAATCGGCCCCGATCCGGCAGGACGAGCGGTCCTCCCGAGGGCGCCGCACGGCCTCCATCCCGGTCCGATGTCGGCCCCGACCACGCACGCCCCCGAACCGCCCGTCCCGCGGTTTGAGGCTCACCCGCGTGCCACGCGGCCATCTCGGGTGCGTGCGCAGGACAGCGGATCGGGCTCCGCGGCGCGGTGCGCGCTGGCTCCTCATGGAGCTGGCCCCACGGCGAGCCACGACGTCCAGGGTGGGCGCCAGAGGACGGCGCCGAGGTGGTGCACCGCCTACGAGAGCTCGCCCGCCTCGGCTGCAGCGCACCGATCAAGGAGCTCCTGCACGGCAACCCGGGCCCCGCCAGCGTCCCGGAGCAGCGCCAAGACGGTCACGGGGGAGAACGGGCCGGGTGTCGCGTCGCGGACGACGACCCGACCGTCCCGTCGCTCCACGAGGAGGTCCCCCGCCGTCGCCTCGGCCTCGGCACCGGCCTCCAGGACGCCGCCGTCGATCCCGGCCGCACCGAGCACCTCGAGCAGCGCCGGCCACGTCCCGACGTCGGTCCAGCCGACGTCCATCGCCGCCATCACGACCGAGCCTGTGGCGGCGGCCGGCTCCATCACGGCATAGTCGATCGAGCGGCTGGGCAGCGCGGCATAGGCCGCCGCGAGATCGCCCTCGAGACCCCGCCGGACGCCGTCCGCCACCTCGGGAGCGTGACGGTCGAGCGCCTCGATGATCGCGCGCCGGCGCCACAGGAACATGCCGGCGTTCCACGCGACACCGGGCATGCGCGCCAGCTCCCGGGCACGAGCGAGGACGGGCTTCTCCTCGAACGCGGCCAGCGGGTACGCCCGGAGCCCGCCGACCTGCTCGACGCGCCCGACGTCCGGGCGCAGGTAGCCGTACTCGGTGGCCGGGCGCGTCACCTCGACGCCCAGCGTGACCAGCGGCGACGCGATGCCGAATCGGCCCGTCGCGAGGCCCTCGGCGGCCATCCGCAGCACGGCCCGGAAGACGCCCTCGCGGGCCGGGTCGATCCGGTGGTCCGCCGGCAGGACGGCCATCACCGCGTCAGGATCGCGACCGGGCTCGAGCGCCGCGAGCGCGATTGCTGCGGCCGTGTTGCGGCCCTCGGGCTCGATGACCAGCCGCGCCCCGGGCACCTGGGCCATCCCGAGGGGAGCCCACGCCGCC
>JAJYMP010000578.1 GCA_021786915.1 Chloroflexota bacterium | reverse complement strand
CCCGCGATCGTCGAGGCCTTGCGCCGCGGGTGCCGGTACGTCGGCGCGGTCGGGTCGCGCAAGACCCAGGCGGATCGCCGGGCGCGCCTGCTCGAGGCGGGCGTCACCGCCGAGCAGCTCGACCGCCTGCGCGGGCCGATCGGCCTCGACCTCGGCGGCCGGCTGCCGCCCGAGACCGCGCTCGCGATCCTCGCGGAGGTGGTGGCGGAGCGCCGCCTGGGCACGGGCCGGCCGATGCGCGACCTCGCCCGCGAGCGGGAGGCGGTCGGGTGAGCGTCGTCGCCGTGGTGCTCGCCGCCGGCGCCGCGACGCGCTTCGGCTCGAACAAGCTCCTCGCCCCGATGAACGGGCGCCCGCTCCTCCAGCACGCGCTCGACGCCGTGGCGGCGGCGGGCGTCGACGACGTGGTGGTGGTGCTGGGCACCGAAGCCGACGCGGTCGAGGCGGCGATCGCCTGGCGCGGTGAGCGGCGCGTGGTCAACGAGCGCCCGCAGGACGGGCTGTCGAGCTCGCTGCGCATCGGGCTCGACGCCGCCGTGGAGGTCCCGGGCGCCGAGGCCGCGCTCGTGGTGCTGGGCGACCAGCCCCAGCTCCGGCCGGGCGTCGTCCGGGCCATCCTGACCGTGGCGTCGTCCCCCGCAGCCGCCCACGCCCAGTTCGTCCGCCCGCGCTACGCCGCCGACGCGGCCCCCAACCCGGTGCTGGTCCGGCGCTCCGCGTGGGCGCTCGCCGCCGGGCTCGACGGCGACTGGGGTCTGGGTCCGCTGATGGCAAACCGTCCCGACCACGTGGTCGAAGTACCCGTCGAGGGGGCCAATCCGGACATCGACACGCCGGCGGACCTGGCAGCCGTGTCGCCTCCCGCGGATGAGGACCCTCGCTGATGCCAGTGCCGATGCCCGCGACCCAGCCGCCGCTCGCCGTCCCAACCGCAGAGGACAGCCGATGACCCCTGACGCGCCCGCTCCTGCCGCCAGCCTCGAGGCCACCTGGTCGGACCGCGTCCGCGCCAACCGCGACCAGGCGGAGCGCCTCCGCGAGAGCAGCGCCGGCGACTTCTACGCCCCGGTCAGCTCGCTCTTCGTCGCCGACCCCCGCCGGACGGACGAGCCCGTCCTCGACGTCCTCCAGGCGCTCGCGCGCCCCGAGACCACCTGGCTCGACATCGGCGCGGGCGCCGGGCGCTACGCCCTGCCGCTGGCGCTGCGCGTGAAGCAGGTCATCGCGGTCGAGCCGTCGGCGGGGATGCGGCGCGCGCTGCGGACGGGCATCGACGAGCACGGCCTCGCCAACGTCCGCGTGGTGCCCGGCACGTGGCCCGAGGCGCTGGCCGAGCTGGGGCCGCTGCCCGCGGCGGACGTCGCGCTCATCGCCCACGTCGGCTACGACATCGAGGCGATCGGGCCGTTCCTCGACGCGATGGAGGCCGCAGCCGGCGAGCGGTGCGTGGCCGTCCTGACCGACCGCAGCCCGGGCGCGGTGGCGGACCCCTTCTGGCCGGTGGTCCACGGCGAGCCGCGCGTCCCGCTGCCCGCCCTGCCGGAGCTCATCGCGCTCCTCGCGGCGCGCGGCCGCCAGACCGAGGTGGTCCGCGTGGTTCGCTCGACGCGCAGCTTCGACTCGGTCGATGCGCTGACCGCGTTCCTGCGGCGGCAGCTGTTCATCGCCGAGGGCGGCGAGAAGGACCTCCACTTCCGGGCGATCCTGCCCGACCGCATCGTCCGCCGCGACGGCGCCTGGACGCTCGCCGAGGGCCCGACGGGCTCGGTCGGCGTCGTGACCTGGGAGCCGCGTTCCGCGTAGGGGCGACGGGCGTTCCTCGCAGGTGGGCGGCATCGCGCGGCTGCGAGTGTCCCGATCCGCCGATCCCTCGCGGGCTGAGTCGCGTCGGGGTCAGGAGCGCATCCCGCGCGCACGGGCCACGCCGCGAACCCCCGGTCCGGGCCGGCGCTCGTGCACGCCACCACGCTGGGCGACCCCGACACGACTCAGCCGCCCGCGCGCGGCGCCGCGTCCCGGCCCTCGTCCCGCGCCGCGTCCCGCCCGGCGGGCGACGATTGACGAGTCAACGGAACCGGACCATACTCGCGACCTCGAACGGCCCGCACACGCCGCGGGCCCGCATAGCAGTCGGCGATTCACCGCCGACGGTCATGACAACGCCGAGCTCGTCCCCAGCTCCGGTGTGCGAGCCCGACATCCATCGTGTCCCCTGCGATGGGAGGTTCGCCGCGCATGATCCCCGCGAGCTTCGACTACGTCCGGCCCGCCTCGCTCGAGGAGGTGCTCGCGATCCTGCGGGACCGCGAGGGCGAGGCCAAGGTGCTCGCAGGCGGCTACAGCCTGCTGCCGCTGATGAAGCTGCGGCTCGCGCAGCCCGCGCTGGTCGTGGACATCGGGGCGGTCGGGGGGCTCGACGGCATCGCCCGCACCGACGACTGGTGGCGGATCGGCGCCCGGACGACGCACCGGGCCATCCTCGGCGACGACGCGCTCGCAATCGACCACCCGATCATGCGGGATGCCGCGAGGGGGATCGGCGACCCGCAGGTCCGCAACTGGGGCACGATCGGCGGCTCCTGCGCCCATGCCGACCCGAGCTCCGACTGGCCGGCCGTGCTCCAGGCGCTGGGCGCCTCGTTCGTCTGCCGGAGCGCCTCGGCCGAGCGCGTGGTGGCGGCGCGCGGGTTCTTCCTCGACGCGTTCCAGACCGGCATCGAGCCGACCGAGGTGCTCACGGAGGTCCGGATCCCGATCGCCGCGCCGCGGTCCGGCAGCGCCTACGTGAAGCTGGAGCGGCGCGCCGGCGACTTCGCGACCGTCGGGGCGGCCGCCTCGATCCAGCTGGGCGACGACGGCCGGATCGCGACGGCCGGCCTGGCGCTGACCGCCGTGGGCGACGCGCCGTTCACGGCCACCGACGCCGAGGCCGCGCTGGCGGGGGCGGCGCCGGGCGAAGCGGCGTTCGCCGCCGCGGGAGAGGCGGCCGCGGCGCAGGCGAGGCCGGTCGCCGACGGGCACGGACCCGCGGACTACAAGCGGGCGATGGCCCGCGAGATCGTCATCCGGGCGCTGCGCCTCGCCGCCGAGCGCGCCGCCGCCGCCTGAGAGGAGACGGGCACATGAGCACGAACCACGTCCGGCTGACGGTCAACGGCCAGGCGCGGGAGGCGGACGTCGAGCCGCGCCTGCTGCTGGTGCACCTGCTGCGCGACGTCCTGGGCCTGACCGGCACCCACACGGGCTGCGACACGAGCAACTGCGGCGCGTGCACGGTCCACGTCAACGGGCGGAGCGCCAAGTCCTGCACGATGCTCGCCGTCCAGGCCGACGGCGCCACGGTGACGACGATCGAGGGCATGGAGCTGGGCGGCAAGCTGCACCCGCTGCAGCAGGCGTTCTGGGACTGCCACGGCCTCCAGTGCGGCTTCTGCACGCCCGGGATGATCATGCAGTCGGCCTGGCTGCTGGGCGAGAACCCCGATCCCACCGAGGACGAGATCCGGGAGGGGATCGCCGGCAACCTCTGCCGCTGCACCGGCTACGTGAACATCGTCAAGGCGGTCCAGCAGGCGGCGGACGAGCTCCGCGCGCCGTCCGACGCCACGGCGACCGCCTGAGCCCGAGGAGACGACGATGACGACCGAGGCGCAGCCGCCGACCACGTCGCCCGAGGTCTCGGGCATGGGCCACTCGATGAAGCGCCGCGAGGACCCGCGCTTCATCCGGGGCCAGGGGGAGTACATCGAGGACGTCGTCCTGCCGGGCATGGTCTGGATGGACATGGTCCGCAGCCCGTACGCCCACGCCAAGATCACGTCCATCGACGCGAGCGCCGCCCTGGCCATGCCCGGCGTCCTCGCGGTCATCACGGGCAAGGACCTCGAGAAGGCGGGGCTCCACTGGATGCCCACGCTCGCCGGCGACAAGCAGATGGTGCTGCCCGTGGACGAGGTGATGTACCAGGCCCAGGAGGTGGCCGCGGTCATCGCCGAGACGCGCTACCAGGCCGCCGACGCGATCGAGGCCGTCGCGGTGGAGTACGAGCCGCTGCCGGTGGTGGTCGACCCGTTCAAGGCCCTCGAGGCCGACGCGCCCGTGCTCCGGCCGGACCGCGGCGAGGGCAAGCAGACCAACCACATCTGGCACTGGGAGTCGGGCGACCGCGCGGCCACCGACGCCGCCCTCGCGGCCGCGGACCGGGTCGTACCGATCGACGTCTACATCCCGCGGATCCACGTCGCCTCGATCGAGACCTGCGGCTGCATCGCCGACTGGGACCCCGTCCGCGCCCACCTCGACTTCCACGTGACCAGCCAGGCCCCGCACGTCTACCGGACCGTGATCAGCCTGGTGTCGGGCATCCCGGAGTCGCAGATCCGGGTCAAGACGCACGACATCGGCGGCGGCTTCGGCGGCAAGGTGCCGGTGTACCCGGGCTACGTGTGCGCGATCGTCGCGAGCCTGACGCTCGGGCGGCCCGTCAAGTGGATCGAGGACCGCAGCGAGAACCTGCAGGCCGACTCGTTCGCCCGCGACTACCACATCCACGCCGAGATGGGCCTCACGGCCGACGGGACGATCGCGGGCCTGCGCGTCAAGACGCTCGCCGACCACGGCTACACCGACGCCGCCGCGGACCCCTCCAAGTTCCCGGCCGGGCTGTTCAACGTGATCACCGGGTCCTACCAGATGCCCCACGCGTTCGTCGAGGTGGACGCCGCCTACACCAACAAGCCGCCCGGCGGCGTGGCCTACCGCTGCTCGTTCCGGGTGACCGAGGCGGTCCACACGATCGAGCGCCTCGCCGACGAGGCCGCCCGCGCGATCGGCATGGACCCGGCCGAGTTCCGCCTCAAGAACTTCATCCGCCCCGACCAGTTCCCGTACCACACGCCGACGGGCTGGGACTACGACTCGGGCGACTACCACACGGCGCTGCGCAAGGCGATGGACCTCATCGGCTACGAGGACCTCCGCCGCGAGCAGGCGGAGAAGCGGGCCCGGGGCGAGCTGATGGGCATCGGGATCAGCTCGTTCACCGAGATCGTGGGCGCCGGCCCGTCGCACGACTTCGACATCATCGGCATCAAGATGTTCGACTCGGCCGAGATCCGCGTGCACCCCACCGGCTCGGCCATCGTCCGGCTCGGCGTCCAGAGCCAGGGCCAGGGCCACGAGACGACGTTCGCCCAGATCGTGGCGGAGGAGCTGGGGATCCCCGCGTCCAAGGTCAAGGTCGAGGAGGGCGACACGGACACGGCGCCCTACGGCCTGGGCACCTACGCCTCGCGCTCCACGCCCACCGCGGGCGCCGCCACCGCGATCGCCGCCCGCAAGATCCGCGAGAAGACGCGGCTGCTCGCCGCGCACCTGCTCGAGTGCTCGCCCGACGACCTCGAGTGGACGCCCGGCCAGTGGAGCGTCAAGGGCTCGCCGGACCGGGTCAAGACCATCGCCGAGCTGGCGTTCGCGGCCTACACCAACCACCCGGCCGGCATGGAGGCGGGCCTCGAGGCGACCGACTACTACGACCCGCCCAACCTCACGTTCCCGTTCGGCAGCTACATCTGCGTGGTGGACATCGACAAGGGCACGGGCCAGGTGAAGGTCCGCCGGTTCGTCGCGGTCGACGACTGCGGCAACATCATCAACCCCATGATCGTGGACGGCCAGATCCACGGCGGCCTCACGATGGGCCTCGCCCCGTCGCTGTACGAGGAGATCTCATACGACGAGCAGGGCAACAACCTCGCCGGCACGTTCATGGACTACCTCCTGCCGACGGCGCTCGAGACCCCGTCCTGGGAGACGGCCAAGACCATCACGCCCTCGCCGCACCACCCGCTGGGCGCCAAGGGGGTGGGGGAGTCGGCCACGGTCGGCGCGCCGCCCGCGATCGCGAACGCGGTCGTGGACGCGCTCGCCCACCTCGGCGTCACCCACATCGACATCCCGATCACGCCCCACAAGGTGTGGCGGATCCTCCAGGAGAAGGGCGCGGTGGCGTGATGGCGGCCGCGTCCCTCACCCCGCGCATCGCCGAGCTCGAGGCGGAGGGCGTCGCCTTCGCGCTGGCCACCGTGGTCGCCGTGCGCCGGCCCACGTCGGCGAAGCCCGGCGCGCGGGGGATCATCCGCGCCGACGGCACGATCGAGGGCTGGGTGGGCGGCAGCTGCGCCCAGCCCGTCGTCATCCGCGAGGCCCTCCGGTCGCTCCAGGACGGCCAGCCGCGGCTGCTCCGCCTGTCCAAGGACGGCCCGGCCGAGGGCCGCCGCTCGGACGGCATCGTGGAGCTGACCATGAGCTGCCACTCGGGCGGCACGCTCGAGATCTACGTCGAGCCGCGGCTGCCGGCGCCGTCGCTGTGGGTGGTGGGCACGACGCCCATCGCCACGGCGCTCGCGACCCTGGGGGCGGCGACGGGCTGGCGGGTGTCGGTGTTCGACCCGCTGGCCGACCCGTCCGCGTTCCCGGGCGTGGAGCGGGTCCTGACCGAGGGCGGGCTGCGGGTCGTCGACCCGGAGACGAGCCCGTACGCGCTCGTGGCGACCCAGGGGATCTGGGACGAGGAGGCGGTGGAGCGGCTGCTGCGGCGCGACCAGGTGTCGTACGTGGGCCTCATCGCCTCGCCCACGCGGGCCGCGGTCCTGCGGTCCTGGCTCGCCGACGAGGGCGTGCCGGCCGAGCGCATCGCCGCCCTGCGAGCCCCGGCGGGCATGGACATCGGCGCGGAGACGCCCGAGGAGGTGGCGGTCTCGATCCTGGCCGAGCTCACGCTCGTCCGTCGCGGGCGGGCGCCGTTCGTCGCCATGCCGGGCCCGGCCACGCTCGCCGGCGCGGGGAAGGATGCGTCGCCCGAGCCGGAGGCGGCCACCGGGGACATCGTGCTCGTCGACCCGGTCTGCGGCATGACCGTGGAGCGCGACCGCGCCCGTCACCTCGCCGAGCACGACGGCGTCGTCTACGCCTTCTGCCGCATGGGCTGCCGGACCGCGTTCATCCGGGAGCCGGAGCTCTACCTCAGCGCCGAGACGCCCGCCGTCCGGATGTCGTAGCCGCCTGGAGGAGGGGTCGATGCAGTTCTCCGGCACCGTCCAGATCGCCGCGCCGCGCGAGCGCGTCTGGGCCTTCCTGATGGATCCCAACCGGGTGGGCTCATGCGGACCGGGGGTCGAATCGATCGAGGTCGTCGACGCCGACCGCTTCAAGGCGAAGGCGAGGGTGGGCATCGGCTTCATTGCCGCGCGGTTCACCGTGGACATGACGATCGCGGAGCGGGCCGAGCCCGACCACGCCCTGATCAAGGCGCACGGCCAGGCGCCCGGGTCCGCGGTGGACGCCACGGCGGACATGACGCTCGACGGACCCGCCGAGGGGCCGACCACCATGACCTGGTCGGCCGACGTCTCGATCGCCGGCAAGCTGGCGTCGGTCGGGGCCCGGATGATCGACGGGACGGCCAACAAGATGATCGGCCAGACCTTCGACTGCATCCGCTCCAAGCTCGAGGCTGGCTGAGGCGCTCCGGCCGCCGGCGTCCCACTCCGGGTTCCTCGCCGCGTCCCGGCGTCGCGACCCCTCGCCGCGTCCCGGCGTCGCGACCCCTCGCCGCGTCCCGGCGCCGCGACCCCTCGCTTTGCCCACCCCCCGGGCGCCTGAGTCACGCTGGACTCGCCGCGCGCGGCGCCGTGCGGGGCCGCCGGCCGGGGCGCGGGCCCCGGGGCGTGGCCCGTGCGCGAGGGGGCCGCATCTGAGTCTGTGGCGACTCGGCGGGCCAGCGATCCCCGTCTCCAGCCCAGTCCCAGTCCGGGTCCCTCGCCGCGTCCCGGCGTCGCGACCCCTCGCCGCGTCCCGGCGTCGCGACCCCTCGCTTTGCC
>JAJYMP010000457.1 GCA_021786915.1 Chloroflexota bacterium | reverse complement strand
AGGCGCTCCTGAACGCGACGCGACTCAGCCGGCGAGGGACCAGCGGATCGGGACACTGGCCTTCGCGGACGGCACGGGGGCGGCCGGGCGGCCGCTCAGGGGACCGGCGGCCGGGCGGCCGCTCAGGGGACCGGCGGACCCGCGCTTTGGCTCGAGCGCGCGACCCGCGCTCAGTGCTCGTCGTAGTGGACCTGGTGGCCCGTGTGGCGGTGGGCGCCGTGGATGTAGTCCACGTGGTCCTCGTGACGGACCGCCTGGTGGCCGCAACCCTCGCGGTGCACGTGCATGTGCCCCGGGTGCGCGACGTGGGCCTCGGACCCGATCACGGGCTCATCGTCCACGTGGTCGCCGTGGATCCGGTGCGCGTGACCGTCGTGGAGGTAGTCGACGTGGTCGCTGTGCTCCAGAGCCGCGTGTCCGCAGCCGGCTCCGTGCTCGTGCGGATGGGACTGGAGCGGCTGGTGCGGATCCGTCTCGGCCATGGACACCTCCGCCGGCACGGTAGCCCCGGCCCGGTTGGTTTCGCAAGTCCGCCCGGGGGCGCGGCGGCCAGCCTCCCGCACGCACGGCTCGGGGCGCCGCGCGGCTGGCTCGCACTCGCGCCAGCATTCGGAACAGGCCGGCCGCCTCACGCTCGATCGCGGAGGGGATCCGCCACCGGCCGTGCCGGCGGACCCGCCGCAAGGCTCCCTTCCCGCGCCTGGAACGCCGTGCCCCCGGCCCATCGCCACGCCGCAATCCATCCGTCCGAAGGCTGCCTCTGGCGGGAACCGTGCGGGCCTTCCGCGCGTTATCGCGCCATCTGACCCGGCGGTGCGGCGAGACCGCGCAGGGGACCGGGCCACCCAGCAGGGAGCACTCCATGTCAGCTCGAAGTGTCTTCGGCGCGCGCGCCATCGCTGCTGCCTCGCTCGCGTCTGTGCTCGCTCTGGCCGGCTGCTCGAGCTCGGCCGCCATCGACCCCGGAGCGGCGGGCGCCGCGCCGATCGCGCCCAGTCCCGCGGCGTCCTCTGCCGTGGTGCCCGCGGTCGCGGACAGCACGGCCGCCGCCTCGCACCTCACCGTGACCTGCAACGAGTTCGCCCGGCAGCCCAAGGGCTCGGCGACCGTCCACCTCAAGTCGGGTGACGTCCTTGCGGTGACTCTGTGCACGAACGCGAGCACCGGCTTCTCGTGGGGGTCACCGGTCATCGCCGGCAGCGCCATGAGCGTGTCGGGCACCACCACCGCCGGGACGCCTGCCTCCGACAGGGCTGCCGGCGCCACCGTCCCTCCCCTGGGCGCTGCGCCTGCTGCGTCGAGCGGGGCCAACTCGGCAACGGCTGTCGAGCAGGGGGCGAGCGATGCGGTCGGCGCCGCGAGCACCACCACGTTCCTGCTCAAGGCCGACCATGCCGGCACCGCAACGGTCAGCCTCTCATACAGCCGGCCCTGGGCCGGTGGCGAGAAGGGCGTCTGGACGTACACGATCCAGGCGACCATCGACTGACCGTCACCGCGCGATCGGTCCGGATCGCCGCCACGGGTCGCGGATCTGCCGCCTCCCGTGGCGGCAGGCTTCGTCAGTACGCGACGGCGTCGCGTGCGCCGTTGCCCTCAGCGTCGAACCTCGTTCGTCCCAGGGGGCGCGCCATGACCACCTGCCCCACCGCCCAGACAATCGACGTCCCCGGCGCGACGCCGGGCCAGCTGGCGAACCGCGGCGCCCACGCCGTCGCCGAGCGATTGGGCACCGCCGTCGTGACGTTCCCGAGCCATCGCGGCGGCTTCGTGGGCGGCGACGGGCCGTATGCCGGCCAGCCCGACGCCTTCGCCGCCACGTTGCGCAACGCCCTCGGCTCTGGTGCCTGAGCATCGCGTCGTCGGCCAGGAAGGCGATGCCGCAGACCTCCGCTCGCGGCGTCGAATGGTCCTGACGATCGCATCGCTGCCCAGCGCAGGCGGGCGGCAGGGAGGCGCGGGCCGGAACTCGGCCGGCCGCGAGCCTCAGCCCGCGGCGGCCACCTGCTTGCGGTACGACTCCGCCTCCCAGTTCTCGATGAAGGTCCGCTCGGCCGCACTGAGGTGGCGGACGGCTCCCAGCCGGAGCGCCGCCTCGCCGACCCGCAGCATGTCCAGGTAGACGTCGCGGGCAGTCTCGGCCTGGCGATCGGACTCCCCTGTCGCGAACAGCCCGACGCCGGGCACCACGGTGACGATCGGCGGCACGCCGCGCTCCGTCTCGAACCCGACGACGCGGCGAGCGGTCAGGGCGGACAGCTGCCCAACAGCGACGTTGCCGATGTCGACGACGAGCGGCCATGACCCTGCGTAGACGATCTGGTCGGGGATGAGCGGGCCGCCTGCCATGAAGGCGCGCCCGGCCGGCGTGCCGGCGAAGGCGGCGGCGAGCGGATGCGGGTCGAAGGCGACCGCTGGGCGTCCGAGGCCCGAGGCGATCGCACGGACGACGACCTCGTCAGCCCCCGCCGCCGATGCCCCGGCTCGGTCGGTCGCAGCCTCCACCCCGATCGCCGCCTCGATCCGCGACACCAGCCACGCCGTCTGGGCCGCGATCTCCGCCGCGGTCTCGCCCCCGACGATGAGCCCGTGGTTGCCGAGCAGCGTGACCGGGGGGGCCACCAGACCGGTGCGCGCCTCGTGCGCCCGCCGCGCGTCGAGGATGGCGTGCGCCAGCGGCAGACCCGGGTCCGTGTACAGGACCCAGACGGCCCGGTCGCCGAAGAGGCGCTCCGCCAGGGCCGGGCCGTCGCGGTTGCACGTGACGGCATTGACGAGGACCGGGTGGGTGTGCAGCACGAGGCGCTGCGGCAGCAGCGCGTGGAACAGCAGCTCGACGCTGGGCCGGCGGCCGTGCGCCTCGGCGAGGCGCGCGGCGGCCGCGGCGGCCATCACCGGGTCCCCCTCGGCGGGAAGCGTCGCCGGGTCCTGGTCGAGCAGCGCGACCAGCCGTGCCCGGTCGAGCGGCACGAGGTCGTCGGCGGCGAGCGTGGCCAGCGGGACGCCGGACGGCTTGATCCACAGCACCCCGTCGACCTTCACCGACGAGTTGCCCCCGCCGGCGCGGACGAACATCGGGTCGGAGCCGAAGCTGTTCGACAGGGCGATCAGCTCGTCTGCGTCGGAGGGCGGGACGAGCGGCGGCACGAGCGCGGTCACACCAGGTCCGTCTCGACGCCGAAAGCCATGACGATCGAGCGCAGCTCCGCATCGGACAGGCGCTCGCCGCGGCCGCCGGCCACGAGGTCCATGTACTCGTATCGCGCTCCGGCCTCCGCATACTCGATCCGGTCCACCGCCCGGGTGACCGAGATGTCGCTGCGCGCCATGACGCCGTGCTTGCCCCAGACGTCGATCCGGTGGCTGCGCAGGCTCTCCACGTTGGCGGCCATCAGCGTGTCCGAGCCCGGGATCATGAACCGCAGGATCCCGACACCCTGCGGCAGCTGGACGATCGTCTCGGGCTCCCAGCGCATCACCCGTGCGTTGAAGTACGCCTCGTCCTGGTAGGCCGGCACGTGCGAGAGGTACGTGATGTGCGGCGGCTGGGCGTGGACCACCGCGTGGAAGTTCGTCCCCGTCCGGGCGACCGTGTCCTCGTGCACGGCCAGGTGGCTGTTCCACTCGGAGGTGAGGCGCTCGAACAGACGCCCGGGCGCGGTCCACAGCGTCGCCGTGACGCCGTCGCCGTCGATGGCCACGGCGCCGATGTTGGCGACCGGGCTGGCGCCGATGTCGCGCAGCCGACGGCCGGACCCGGTCACGAGCACCGTATGCCCGGCGAGGTGCGGCGCCGCGACCGGCAGGGCGATCGGCTCGGCCCTGGGGAACCGGCGGCGGACCTCCACCTGCCAGCCGATGCAGACGCTGATGTTGCCGGCCGCGCCCTCGCCCGCGTCGAGCAGGGCGATCCGCCGGCCGCCCTCGCCCATCGAGGCGAGGATCTCGTCGAGGTCCGGGAGCGGTGCAGTGAGCGGCATCAGGCTCTCACCAGCTCGCGGGCGTGCCGCCGACCCGGGCGGCGTACTTCGCCTCCTCCTCGCCCGAGTCGAGGTAGGCGCGGTAGGGGTCCGCGGGGAGGCCGCGCGCGACGCGCAGCTCGGCGAGCAGCGGCCGGACGTCGGTCTGGAAGGCGTCCCACAGGGCGCCGTTCGCCTCGAGCACGTCGCCCGCGGTCTGCGCCGCCACCAGCCGCTCGCGGTCCACCAGGAGCGCCTTCGCGACGGTCTCCTGGAGGTTCATCACGCTCCGGATCATGGCCGGCACCTTGGGCTCGATGTTGTGGCACTGGTCGAGCATGTACGTGGCTGCGTTGGCGGTCGCCTGGGCGATCGGGTCGTCGCCGTCGCGCATCGCGTTCACCAGCTCGTGGATGATGCGGAACAGCTGGTACGGGTCGATCGAGCCGACCATCAGATCGTCGTCGCCGTACTTCTTGTCGTTGAGGTCGAAGGCGAACAGCTTCCCCTCGGCCAGGAGCAGCGCCACGATCTGCTCGATGTTGACGCCCATCGCGTGGTGGCCGGTGTCCACGCACACCCCGGCCCTGTCGCCCAGCTGGCGGACCACGTTGAGGCTCTGGCCCCAGTCCTGGACGTCGGTGCTGTAGAGGGCCGGCTCGTAGAGCTTGTACTCGAGGTACAGGCGGGCCCGGGCCGGCAGGTGCGCGTACGCCTCCTGGAGGCCCGCCACCAGCCGACGGTGCCGGCCGCGCAGGTCGTCCTGGCCCGGGTAGTTCGTGCCGTCGCCCAGCCACACCTTCACGGCCTGCGCATCGAGCCGCGTCGCGATCTCGCAGCACTCGACGATCGCCGCCACGGCCTTCGTCCGCACGGCCGCGTCGGGGTGGCAGATGGAGCCCAGCTTGTAGTCGAGGTCCTGGAACGTGTTGCTGTTGATGCCGCCGAAGGCAAGCCCGTGCGCCTTCGCGTGCGCCGCCAGCTCGCCCCAGTCGTCCACGCGGTCCCACGGGATGTGGAGCGACACGGTCCGGGCGACCCCGGTGTACCGGTTGACGGTCGCCGCGTCGTCGATCTTCTCGAACACCGTCCGCGGCACGCCCTGCTGGGGGAACACGCGGAACCGGGTCCCGGTGTTCACGAACCCCCACGAGGGGATCTCGATGTTGAGCCCGTCCACCGCCCACGCCACCCGCTCGAGCGCGGGGGTCGAGGCGGGGAGGGCGACGACGGGGCTGGCGGCCATGGCGGTGACTCCTCAGCAGCGGGTGATGGCGGCGAACCGGGCGCGGGCCTCGGTCCAGTCGCCCTCGGGCTCGACGGTGGTGACGGGGAAGGAGCGGGCGACGAGCTGGCGGCCCTCGGCGAGCGAGCCGAGGTGACCGGTGGCGAGCGCCTGGACGAGCACGTTGCCGATGGCGGTGGCCTCGACCGGGCCGGCGTGGACCGGGAGGCCCGTCGCGCCGGCCGTCAGGCGGTTCAGGAGGGCGTTGTTGGCGCCGCCGCCGACGACGTGGACGCCGTCGGGCACGACGCCCGAGGCGGCGGCGAGCTGGTCCAGGACCACGGCGTAGCGCAGGGCGAGGCTCTCGAGCAGGACGCGGAACAGCGTCCTCTCGTCGGCGGGTGCGGTCTGACCGGTCTCGGCGCAGAAGGCGCGCACGTTGGCGGGCAGGTCGCCAGGGTGCAGGAACCGCTCGTCGTCGGGGTCGATGAAGGCGGTGAACGGGGGCGCGGCCTCGGCCAGTGCAGCGATCGCGGCGTACGTCGGGGCGTCGCCGTCGGGCCACACCGACCGGCGCGCCTGCTGGATCAGCCACAGCCCCGCCACGTTCCGCAGGAGCCGGATCGTCCCGCCGACACCACCCTCGTTGGTCAGGTTCGCCGCCGCCGACGCCTCGTTGATGACGGGCCCCGGCACCTCGAGCCCCAGCAGCGACCAGGTGCCCGACGAGAGGAACGCGGTGCGCGGCGAGGAGAGCGGCGTTGCCGCGACGGCCGAGGCCGTGTCGTGGGAGCCCGCGAGCACCACCCGGGCGCCGCCCAGGCCCGTCCCGCCCGCGAGCTCGGGCAGCAGCGGGCCGAGCACCGTGCCCGGTTCGGCCACGTCCGGGAACAGATCCGCCGGGATGCCGACGCGCTGGAGCATCGGCGCCGCCCAGTCGCGGGTCCGCGCGTCGAGGCACTGCGTGGTCGTTGCGTTGGTGTACTCGGCCGCCTCCGCGCCCGACAGCCAGTTCGTCATCAGGTCCGGCATGAGCAGCAGTCGGCGCGCCTGCGCGAGCAGGGGGTCGCGCTCGAGCGCCATGGCCGCGAGCTGGTAGAGCGTGTTGATCTGCATGACCTGGATGCCGGTCGTGGCGTACACCTCGGCGCGCGAGACCAGGCTGAACACGCGCTCGGGGACGCCGTCGGTGCGCCGGTCGCGGTAGTGCACCGGGTTCGCCAGCAGCCGCCCGCGCCCGTCGAGCAGCCCGAAGTCCACGCCCCACGTGTCGACCGCGACCGACGTGAGGGCACCGGCCGCGCCGGCGCGCCGCAGCCCAGCCTCGACGTCTGCCCACAGGCGCAGCGCGTCCCAGTGCAGGGTCCCCCGGACGGACACCGGGGCGTTGGCGAAGCGGTGGACCTCCTCGAGCGCGAGGCGTCCGCCGTCGAGCGTGCCGACCAGGACCCGGCCGCTCTCGGCGCCCAGGTCCACGGCGGCGTGCCGGGGCCCGCTTCGGTCAGTCAAGGCGGAACACCTCGTCGAGGCGGCGGTGGAAGCCCGTGGCGGGGTCCGTGCACGGGTCGATCAGTCGCGCCATGTCGGCCTGCCAGCGGTCGTTGACCTCCTGGGCAGCCATGTGGGCGCGGAAGCGGTCGAAGTCCTCGACGTCGAAGATGCCGACCAGGCGCTCGTCGAGCTGGTAGATGGAGTAGTTGCTGACGCCGGCGTCTTTGAGGGCTCCGAGCATCTCGGGCCACACGTGCGCGTGGCGCTCGCGGTACTCAGCCTCGGCCCCCGGCAGCAGGCGCATGGTGAAGGCGACGCGTTCCACGGCAGGGTCCATCAAGGGTGACCCCGACGAGCTCGGAGAGCCCGCCGGGGTCGTTGGAGGAGCTCCGGATCAGAAGCCGAAGGATGCGACGTACTGGTCGATGTTGTCCTTGTTGAACACGAATGGCGGCCCGAGGACGACGACGCTGTCCTTGCCGATGGTGTAGGGCTGGCCGTTATTGAGGGACGGGACCGTGAAAGTCTCGCCCTCGGTGCCCTTGATCGTCCCGGCAGCCAGCTGGGCGGCCACGGCGTACGCGAGGTAGCCGAGGTCGGTGACGTTCCAGAGCGCGAACTCGGGCGACTCGCCGCCCTTGACGTAGTCGACCATGCCCTTGGGGGTGCCGAGGCCGGTCACGAAGACGGAGCCCGTCTTCTTCGCGGCGCGGACGACCTGGGCGGCGGCCACGATGCCCACGGTGGTCGGGGCGACGATGACCTTGAGGTTCGGGTGCGCCTGGAGGAGCGCCTGCGCCTGCTGGGTGCTGACCTGCGGGTCGTCGTTGCCGTAGACGACGCCGTCCCAGACCAGCTTGCTGTACTTGGCGTCCTTCATGGTGGTCTGCATGGCCGCGATCCAGGCGTTCTGGTTGGTCGCGGACTGCGCAGCGGAGAGGACGGCGATCTCCCCCGTGCACGACGGGGCGAGATCGCAGGCCATGTCGGCCAGGCCCTTGCCGATGCCGGCGGTGTCGGCCTGGTTCACGAACACGTTGTAGGCGCCGACGGCCGGGCTCGAGTCGTAGCCGACGACCTTGATGCCGGCCTGCATGGCGGCCTTGAGGGCCGGGGCGACCGCGGTGGCGTCGTCGGCCGAGATGATGATCGCGCCCACGCCCTGCGTGGTGGCCGTCTGGATGAACGGCACCTGCTGGGTGGCGTCGGCGGCGCTGGGGCCGACCTGGCCGGGATCATCCTGG
>JAJYMP010000594.1 GCA_021786915.1 Chloroflexota bacterium | reverse complement strand
CGGCCGGAGCGCCGCTGCGCAACCCGGCCGGCTCGCGGCCCCCGGGCCCGAGGACGCCCGCCCGCGTTCGGTCATCGTGCCGGTCCCGGGGCCTCGAGAAGCGTCACCGGGCGGTCCGGCCATCGCTCGCGCGCGCTCCGGATCCGCCCAGCCGGTGGCCATCGCAGCAGTGGCCCGCCACGCCAAGCCGCGCGGCGACGCGCTGCTCTCCACGGCGACGCGGGCCGGCGTGCTCATCGGCGTGTCGGCCGCGGTGTACGCCGTCTCGCTTGCGACCGTCGCAGGGCTCGAGGCGCAGACGCAGTCGCGGGCCGTCGCGGCCGCCCAGCCGGAGCTCGACGCCATCGCGAGCGCCAAGGCTGCGAACGACGAGACCGACGCCGCCATCAAGGACGCCGACGCCCGGCTGAGGGCGCTCGCGAGCGACTACAACTCCGCCAGCACGGACATGGCGACGTACCAGGCGCAGTTCCAGCAGCTCAGTGCGCTCGTGGCGAGGATCCAGGGATCGGCCGCGGCGATGAACGCCAACTTCAAGCTGCCCTCGGTGACGATCCGGGGCGCGGTCGGCGGCGGGGGCGGAGGCGTGGTCGTGACAAGCACCAGCGGATCGGGGAAGCCGTAGGCTCGCCGGTGACGCGGTCGATCGCCGTGTTCTCGGTGGCCCAGCCCGAGATGCATGCACCCGGACTCGAGCCGCCGCACGTAGCCGAGCCGCCGACCGAGGGGGCGGCCGATCTCGTTCGCTTCTCGGGGCGAGCGCTGGGGTCGCGGCTCAAGCTCTTCGTGAGCGCGCCGTCTGGCGAGCCTGCCGACACCGTACGGGCATCTGCGGAAGCCGCCTGGGCGGCCGTCGTCGCAGAGTTCGCCGCGGTCGATGCATCGCTCTCCCGCTTCCGCGACGACTCCGAGCTGACAGCCCTCAACCGGCTCGCCGGCAGCGGTCGCGTGGCGCTCGTGTCCTGGCGCCTGCGGACGATGCTCGCCACGGTCCACCGCGCCGGCCGGCTCACGAACGGGCGGTTCGACGCCACCGTTCTGGACGTCCTGGAGCAGATCGGCGAGCACGGGGCCTCGACGCTCGGCGACGCTGCCCCGTCGGCGCCGGGGGCGACGGCGGAACCCCTCTCCCTCGTCAGGGCTGGGACGCCTCGCGCGTCGCTCGTCCACGTTCCAGAGCTGCCGGTGGACAGCGGGGGCGTCGGGAAGGGCCTGGCGCTCCGCTGGGCCGCCGCGTCAGCGAGGCGTGCGCTCCCGGAGGACGCGGGCCTCCTCCTCGACGCCGGCGGCGACATCCTGTGCGCCGGGGCAGCGCCGCCGGAGGGCTGGCTCATCGGGGTCGAGGATCCGCTCGCCTCGACTGACCAGCCCACCGAGCCGCTCGCGGTCTACGCCCTCCGAACGGGCGGCGTGAGCACATCGTCGGTGGCCGTGCGGAACTGGATCGGCCCCGACGGCCGCCCGGTGCACCACCTGATCGACCCGACCATCCGCGAGCCCGCCAGGAGCGGCCTCGTGAGCGTCACTGTGGCAGGCCCCGACCCCGCCTGGAACGAGGTCTGGAGCAAGGCGCTGTTCCTGGGCGGGTCCGAGTCGATCGGCGAGGAGGCGCGTCGACGCGGCCTTGCGGCTTGGTGGGTCGACGATCGCGGCAAGCTCGGGCTCACCCCTGAGGCGCGCGTCCGCAGCTCGTGGGTCGCCGAGGAGCGCCTCTAGTCGTCGGCCGCGTCCGGCCGGGATCACGGTCCGGCGAGTGCGCTGCGGACCTCAGGCCGGCCCGGCGTCCGTCTCGGCCGCGTCCACGACGCCGGCTTCGTCGGGCCCCTGCGGCGGGGGCGGCGGCAGGATGATCCCGAGCTCGAGCAGCTTGGCGTCGAGCTCCGCCCCGCCCGGCATGCCCTCCCGCGCCCCTGCACGGGTGACCGAGAGCGATGCCGCGACGACGGCCCGCTTGCAGGCCATCTCGAGGTCGAGCCCCACGGCGAGCGCGGACGCCAACGCCCCGTTGAGCGCGTCGCCGGCACCGGTCGCGTCCACGGCCCTCACCTTGGGCGACTTGATCTCGAGCGGCGGCGAGTCGCGCCGGACGAGGACGGCGCCCGTCGAGCCCAGGGTCACGAGCAGGGCGCCGGGGCCATTCGGTCCCCCGCCCATGGCCTCGAGCAGGAGCTTGCCGGCGCGGACCGGATCCTCGGGGACTGCGGTCGCACGGCCCGTGCGCTTCGCGTCGTCGGCAACCAGTCGGGCCAGCTCGCCGCGGTTGGGCGTCAGCACGTCCGCGAGCGAGATGACGCTTCGGTCGAGCCCGCCGGCCGGTGCCGGGTTGAGCACCGTCCACGCCCCGGCGGCGCGGCCCAGGCGGAGCGCCTCGCGGGCCGCTTCGGTGGGGATCTCGTGGGTGACCAGGACGACGTCGCCCTGGTGCGGGGCCAGCCGGCCCAGCGCCGATCGGACATGAACGGCTGTGAGGCCCGCGTTCGCGCCGGGCGCCACGGAGATCATGTTCTCCGCCTTGCCGTCGACCAGGATCAGCGCGACGCCGGTGGCGGTGTGGTCGAGCGTGATCAGGACGTCGGTGCCGATCCCTTCGCGGGCCAGCGCGGCGCGCGCGGTGGCCCCGAACTCGTCGTCGCCGAGCGCCGCCACCAGCATGACCGGGACGCCGAGGCGGGCCGCCGCGACGGCCTGGTTGCCGCCCTTCCCGCCGTGGAACCGGCTGAACGTGCCGCCGAGCACGGTCTCGCCCGGCGCAGGCAGCCGCTCCGCCTGCACCACCAGGTCAACGTTGACCGATCCGACGACCAGCACTCGACCGCTCACGGGACTGTTCCCCTTCTCCTGGAGCCGCGACGCCGCTACAGTGCTCACGAGCCCGTGATGTACTCGCCGCCGTCGACCCCGATGACCTCGCCGTTGATGAAACCGGTGCCCGGCCCCGACAGCGCGACGATCGCATTCCCCACGTCCTGCGGCGTCGTCATCCGGCCGGTCGGGTTGCGCTTCTCGGCGGCCGCGATGATCGCGTCCTTCTCGGGGATCTTCATCAGCGCCGGGGTGCGCGTCACGCCGGCCCGGATGCAGTTGACCGTCACGCCGCTCCCCAGCCGCGCGAGCTCCATGGCCAGCTGCCGAACGTGGGACTCGAGCGCCGCCTTCGCCGAGGACACGACGCCGTAGCTGGGCACTACGCGCGTGGAGCCCTCCGAGGTCATCGCGAACACGTGCGAGCCCTCGCCGAGGAAGCCCTCGCGCCACAGGTCCTGGACCCAGTAGACGAGGCTGTTCGCCATCACGTCCTGGGTCATCTCCATCTTCTTGCGGTCAACCTGCGCCTTGGGGTCCTCCGCCAGGAACGGCACGAGGCTGCCGAAGGCGAGCGAGTGCATGACGACCCGGACATAGGGCTCGCGGCCGGCGGCGCGCGACTGGTCGAAGCGTTCCCTGAGCGCGACCAGGAAGGCGTGACGCTTCTCGTCGTCGGCGGCGTTCATGTTCACGTAGAACGCCTGCACCCCGTGGGCGACGATCTCGTGCTTGATGTCCTCGACGTGGGTCAGCCCGGCACGGAAGTCGAGGTGGACGCCGGCGATGTTGTAGCCCGCCTTGGCCAGCGCGATCGCGGTCGCCTCGCCCATGCCCGAGGACGCGCCCAGGATCAGGGCCCAGCGCTCGCGGTCGTCGGTCATGGATGCGCCTCCGGTGTCGTCGGGAGCCCGGCGCGACCCGCGCGTCGGAGTGGGGAGAGTCTAGCAGCGCACCCCTCGACAGACTGCGGCTCGTGCTGCTATTTTGGCATTCGCCGAATTCGGACTCTGCCGAAACAGGGGACGACCACGAGCAGTGTCTACCGGGCCATCGCGGACCCCACGCGCCGGCGTATCCTCGCCCTCCTCCGGGAGCGGCCGATGACCGCCGGCGAACTCGCGTCCCAGTTCGAACTGGCGTGGCCGACGATGTCCGGCCATTTCGCAGTCCTGCGGTCAGCGAACCTCGTCCAGGCAGATCGCACGGGCTCGACCATCACGTACCGCCTGAACCAGACGGTGCTGCAGGAGGCGCTGATGGCGCTGATGGACGCCCTCGGCGTGGACCCCACGGAGCGGCCGGCGTGAACCTTCGGGGCTTCTGTCGCCTGAGCGCTATCGCCCTGGTCCTGATGCTCGCGGTGGCCGCCTGGGCGCTCGCGGTCGTCGGCGTCGATGCGCAGATGCCCGTCCACTGGGGAGCGTCCGGCGAGGCCAACGGCAATGGCCGGGCCTGGCTGGGCTTTCTCATGACGCCCGGGATCACGCTCGCCGTCGTGCTGGTGTTCGCGGTGATCCCGCGGGTGGAGCCGCGCCGGCTCCACCTCGAGCGGTCCGGATCGGCCTATCGGACACTGGCCGGCATGACCCTCCTGCTGTCCCTCGGGCTCCAGGTGGCGCTGGTGCTCACGGGCGCGGGCCACGCGGTTCCGGTCAGGTGAACTTCAACGTTCTGGACGGGATCTCGCCCATCGTCATCGCGCTGGCCATCCCGGTCGCGATCATCCAGATCGGCCTGATCCTGCTGGCGGCATTCGACCTGCTGCGCGAGGAGCGGCGGGTCCGGGGCGGCAGCAAGGCGATCTGGGCGGTCATCATCGTGTTCGTCAACCTGATCGGGCCGATCATGTACTTCCTGGTCGGACGCGAGGAGAGGCCGATCGACGAGGCACCCGTCTCGGGCGCGCTCCCCGGGTGGGGGAGCCCCAACGATCCGCCGATCGTGGCGCCGCCGGTCGCCCAGGTCCCTGCGGAGGTCCGGGCCGCGTTCGAGGCGCCCAGGGCCGCCCCGCTGCCCGACGCCCCGCCCGCTATCGTGGTGGAGCGCCTCGTGCGTCGCTACCCGGGCGGGGTGCTGGCGCTCGGCGGCCTGGACCTGTCGGTGCCGGCCGGCTCCGTGTTCGGGCTCCTGGGGCCCAACGGGGCGGGCAAGACCACCTGCCTGCGGCTCCTCGCGGGGCTCACCCACCCGACGTCCGGCCGCGCCTCGGTCGCGGGGCTCGATCCCGCGCAGGATCCGATCGGGGTCCGCGGCCGGCTCGGCTACCTCGAGCAGGATCCGCGCGCCTACGGCTGGATGACCGGCCGCGAGCAGCTGCGGCTGGTCGGGCAGCTGCACGGGATGTCGGGCGCAAGGCTCGAGACCGCCATCGATGACGCGCTCGGGCGCGTGGCCCTGCGCGATGCCGCCGACCGCCGCGCCGGCGCCTACTCGGGCGGCATGCGCCAGCGTCTCGGCATCGCGGGCGCCCTGGTCCACCGTCCGCCCGTCGTCATCCTCGACGAACCGGTCAGCGCACTCGACCCAGAGGGGCGCCGCGACGTGCTGGGACTGATCGCCTCGCTCCGCGGGGAGACCACCGTCCTGTTCTCGAGCCACGTCCTGGGCGACGTCGAGCGGATCTGCGACCGGGTGGCGATCCTCGACCACGGGCACCTCGTCGTGGAGGGCTCGCTCGACGAACTCCTGGAGCGCTACGCCCAGCCCGTGTGGCGCGTGGAGGCGGAGCCGGGCGAGGATGCGGGCCTTCAGGCGCTCGCGGATCGCCTGCGGGGCCTCGCCTGGGTCACCGCGGCGGTCGCCGAGCACGGCGTGCTGACCGTCGCCGTCTCGGACACCGGCGTCGCGTCGCGCCAGCTCCTGCCCGAGGTGGGCGACTCAGGGGTGGCCGTGGTGTCGGTGGCCAGAGCCCGGCCAACCCTCGAGGACGTGTTCCTTCGCCTCACGGGCAATGGATCGGAGGCAGCGGCATGACCGGCTTGCGGGGGTTCTCGGTCCTCCTGGCGAAAGAGCTTCAGGAGGCCTGGCGGACGCGGCGGCTGCCGCTGCTGGCCCTCCTGTTCGTGCTCGTCGGGCTGGTCTCGCCACTGACCGCCAAGTTCCTCCCGGACATCCTCAAGGCCGCGCTGGGCGATCAGGCCGCGGGCATCCCGATGCCGCTCGCCGACGCCTCGGCTGGCCTCGAGCAGCTCCAGAAGAACCTCGGCCAGCTGGGCGCCCTGGCAGCGATCGCCCTCGCGATGGGCGCCGTGTCGGGCGAGCTGGATCGCGGGACCGCGGCACTGGTGCTCGCCCAGCCCGTGGGCCGGCCGGCGTTCCTCGCGGCGAAGCTGGCGGCGATCGGCATCGTCCTCGCCATCGCGACGGCGCTTGCGGTCGCCGTGGCCTGGATCTACACGGCCATCCTGTTCGAGACCCTGCCGGTCGGCGGCTGGATCGCCCTCGCCGCCCTCGACTGGCTGGCGCTCTTCGCGTGGGCGTCGCTCACCCTCTGGGCGTCGGCGGCGACCGGCTCCACCACGGCTGCGGCGGGCCTGGGCTTCGTGGGCCTGATCGCGCTGAGCATCGCGGCGGTGATCCCAGTTGTGGATCAGTGGCTGCCCGCGGGCCTGGCCGGCCCGGCCCTCTCGCTCGCGGCCAACAAGGTCGGCGATGTGGACGGGGCGAAGCTCGCCACGGCCGTCGCGGGGTCGATCATCGTCGTCGGTGTCATGGCGGTGGGAGCCATGGCCTCGTTCCGGAAACGCGAGCTCTAGCGCCGGACCTGAGAGGATGCGGCCATGCCCCTCGCCGGAGACTACGCACCCAGCACGTCGCCGCGGTCCCGCGATACCAGATGAAGACCGATCGCCTGATCCCCGTCTTCGTCCTGGACCCGTACGTGGCCGGCTCGTAGGGCGCACTTCGGTCGTCGATCATCGCGGTCCCGCGCCGGCGTCCATCCCCGCGAGCTCGTCCATGATCGCCGAGCGCTTCGCCTGGAGCTCGCGCAGCCAAGCGAGCCAGCCTCGCGATCAGCGTCGCTCCCGTAGCCAGCGGTGAACCGCTTGCCGATCCGGTCGGTGCGCTCGTCCACCTCGACCGCTCGCTGGCGGAGTCGGCCTCGCGAGGATCGATGGTCCGATTCTGGCGGGACTAGGCTGGCGGCGCCACCGTTCAACTCTCGGGAATCACGAACGGCGCCCTTGCGGGCGCCGTCAGCGGGGTGCGGGCTGCCGAGCGGACTCGGCGGATGGTCAGGCGCGGGCCTGGCGCTCGAGGCGACGCTGGAAGCGCTCGACCTGGCCCGCGGTGTCGATGATGTTCTGCTTGCCCGTGTAGAACGGGTGGCAGTTGCTGCACACGTCAACGCGCAGCTCCTGCCGGGTGGACCCGAGGGTGTACTCCGTCCCGCACGAGCCGCAGTGGACCGTGGCCTGGAAGTACTTCGGATGGGTCTTGGGCTTCACGAGTGCTCCTTCGGCGCCGTCCGCGCAGGTCCTGCCTGCCGGTGAACGCCGCTATGTGGTCGGGCCTAGGCCTCCGCCGCGACCGGCTCGGCCGCTTCGGCAACGACCCGGACGCGCTTCTTGTCGCGGGTCTTGTGGTCGAACTTCACGCGGCCGTTCACGGTGGCGAAGATCGTGTAGTCGCGGCCAAGGCCGGTGCCCTCGCCGGAGAGGAAGGTCATCCCGCGCTGGCGGACGATGATCGACCCGGAGTGGACCAGCTGGCCGTCGCCGGACTTGACGCCCAGTCGCTGGCCAGCGCTGTCGCGGCCGTTCTTGACGCTTGAGCCGGCCTTCTTGTGCGCCATTGCCTACTCGTCCTTCTTGGTGCGCGTGCGCTTGGGCGCCGGCTTGGTGGTGGTCTCCTCAGCGTCCGGCTCCGCAGCGGCGGCCGGCTCGTCGGCGGGGGCCTCTGCAGCTGCCTGCGCCTCGACCGGCTCGGCGGGAGCGGCCTCCTCGGCGGCCGCCTTCTTGGCGGCCTTCGGCTTGGCTTCGGGCTTGGCCGGCTTGGCCTCGGCCTTGGCGGCCAGCTTCGCGGCGAGCGCGGCGTCCTCAGCGGCCTGGCGGGCCGCAGCCTCCTCGAGCTTGGCCTTTGCGGCCGCCTTGTGAGAGTCGGCCTTCGCCACGCCCTCGGCGGCGCTCTTGCCG
>JAJYMP010000068.1:6738-7943 GCA_021786915.1 Chloroflexota bacterium | reverse complement strand
ACCGCCCTCCTCGCGGCGATCGATGCCGCCCGCCCGGAGCCCGACTGGCTCCGCGAGGACCGCGCGGCCGCGCTGTCGCGCTTCGGGGCGCTCCCGGTGGAGGGGAACCGCCTCTACACGCCGTACGTGGACCTCCGGGCCGCCTCGCTCGACGGCGCGGGCCCGTACCTCTCGACGGCCGACGCGGCCGCCCTGCCCGACGAGGGTGCGCACGGGCCGGACGAGCTCACCTCGGGCCAGCTCGAGCTGGCCGAGGACGAGGTTGCGGCGGCGTCCATCGACCCTGCTGCGGCTGCCGCCGGCGTCCGGCTCATGACGCTCGGGCAGCTCCTCCGGGACGACCCGACCCTCGCCCGCCAGCTCCTCGTTGACGACCCGGTCCTGCCCGCCGACGAGAAGTTCGCCTGGCTGGGCCGCGCGGCGTGGACGCAGGGCATGGTGCTGTACGTGCCGGCCGGGGTGCGCGTCGAGCGGCCGGTTGTCCTGCGCTGGGCCGTGGGCGCGCCTCGGACGCTGATCGGCAGGACCCTGCTCGTGCTCGAGGACGGCGCCGAGGCGTCGGTCGTCGAGGAGCTCGTGGCCTCTGATGGCGTGGAGCCCGGTGCGCAGGCGCTGCTGTCGCTGACCACCGAGATCCGGCTCGGGGCGCACGCGCGCCTCGCGCTCGGCAGCCTCCAGGAGACCGGGCCCGACCAGATCGTGCTCCAGCAGCGCGTGGCGCGCGTGGGCGAGGCCGCGGACCTCCGGTGGGCGCTGGCGCAGCTCGGTGCACGGCTGGTGCGCTCGCGGGTCGATAACGTGCTCGCGGGCGATCGGGGCGTGGTGGAGCAGGTCGAGATCGTGTTCGGCGCGGGCGACCAGTTCCACGACCTCACCTCGTACACGCATCACGTGGGCCGCGACACCACGGGCCAGCTGCTCAGCAAGGGCGTTCTGCTCGACCGGGCGCGCACCTACATGAAGGGCCTGATCACGATCGACAAGACCGCGATCGGCACGGACAGCTTCCTCGGCGAGTTCGGGATGAACCTGTCCAGGGCGGCCCGGTCGGTGGCGATCCCGTCGCTCGAGATCGACCAGCCCGACTGCCGGCGCGCGGCGCACAGCTCCGCGGTCGGGCCGATCGACGAGAGCCAGCTGTTCTACCTCGAGAGCCGGGGCATCGACCCTGACGACGCCCGCAAGTTCATCGTGCTCGGGTTCCT
>JAJYMP010000068.1:0-6728 GCA_021786915.1 Chloroflexota bacterium | reverse complement strand
CCGCTCGAGGATGCGCGGGACCGCCTGCGAGAGGCGCTCGAGGCGAAGTGGGCCGCCGGGCTGGCCCCCGCCGAGATGGCCGCCGCCGGCGCCGCGTCCGCCGCGTGACGCGGCACTCCGGCCAGCGTCCCCGCCCGCCGCTCCGCCGCCCATGACCCGCCGGATCGACCTGCTTGCCGCCGACGAGGTGGGGGAGGGCGAGATGCGCATGGTCTGGGTTGACGGTGGCGCCAGCCCCGTTCTCGTTGTGCGCTCCAACGGCAGGCTCCACGCGATGCAGGGCACGTGCAGCCACGAGTACTTCGAGCTCGACCGCGGGTTCCTGACGCGCGGCACCCTGACCTGCCCGCTCCACCTGTCGCGCTTCGACCTCGCCGACGGCGCCCCCCTGGACCCGCCCGCTGACCTGCCGCTCGCGGTCTATCGGGTGGTGGAAGAGGGGGGCCGCCTGCTGATCGAGGTCCCCGACGGCCCGCTCGCGGTGAACGAGGACTAGGTCGAGCCGTCGCGCCTGCGCGTGTCCCGGCCGGCGTTGGGCCGCAACCCGTTGCGCCCCGTGGCGCGTCTGCGGACCCGGTGGGTGGACGGCGGGGGCGACGGCGGCTCGAGCCGGCCGGGCCGGGGCGACGCGGCGACCGGACGCCCGGTCAGTCGATCAGCGTGCCACCGTTGATGTCGAGCACCTCGCCCGTGATGTAGCCGGCCTCGGACGAGACGAGGAACGCGACCGCCCCAGCAACCTCCTCGGGTGTGCCCAGGCGGCCCACCGGGACTCGCCCGGCCATCTCGTGGGTGGCGGCGAGGAGCTGCGTGTCGATCAGGGCGGGCGCCACGACGTTCGCGGTCACGCCCTGGTGGGCGTACTCGGCGGCGATCGACTTGACCAGGATCATGAGCCCCGCCTTCGAGGCGGCGTAGGCGGCGGACCGCGCTCCGCCCGACTTGCCGACAGCCGCGCCCAGCCCGACCACGCGGCCGTAGCCCATCGCCCGCATCCCGGGCAGCGCTCGACGCGCGCACAGGAACGCTCCGGTCAGGTTGATCGCGAGAGTCTGCTCCCACAGCTCGACGGAGGTCTCCTCGAGCGGGACGAGCGGCAGGATGCCGGCGTTGAGCACGAGGATCGACGGGGGCCCGAGCTTCGCCTCGATCTCGTCGAAGGCGGCGTGGACGGCTGCCTCGTCGGACACGTCGGCCTCGATGCCAAGCAGCCCGGGCTCCTCGGGCGGCGTCAGGTCCAGGGCTGCAACCCGAGCCCCGTTCTCACGCAGGACGTGGCAGATGGCAAGTCCGATGCCGCGCCCGCCGCCCGTCACGACGGCGACCCGATCGACCAGCCCCTCGACCCTGACCATCGTCGATGGCCTCCGCTCCGTCGCGTCCGGGCAGCGTCCGGACCACGGGCCTACCTTAGCCGACGGGTACGGACCGCGCGGGGCCGCGGGACGTGCGCTCTCCCGCGAGCCTCGGCGGGTGATGCCCTCGAGACCGGTCAGACGATCGGCCCGGCTGCGGTCTCGACCAGCGGATCGAGCTCCGGCCCCGAGCGGCGCTGCAGCACGAGCGCGCCGAGCAGGACGAGCGCTGCCCCCACCGCCTGCGCGGGCGTCAGCGACTCGCCGAGCAGCACCGCCGCGAGCAGGACGCCGACCACCGGCTCGAACAGCATCAGGATTCCGGTGCGCGTGCCGCCGATCTGCCGGATGGCAAGCAGGAACAGCAGTGACGAGATTCCCGCCGCTGCGACCCCCGCGAGGAGGATCAGGGGCCAGACGCTCGGCGTCGTGAACGGCACCAGCAGCCCTGAACCCTCGCCGGACACGAGCGCGACCACGATCGCGCCGACCACGGCCGTCGTCATGATCACGAGGGACGCCGTGTCGGCGGGGACCGCTCGGTACCCGTGGCGGCTGACCGTCACGAAGACGACCTGGGACGCCGACGCCACGAGGCCCAGCAGGATCCCCGCAGGCGCGATCGCTCCGGCATCCGTGCCGCCCATCCCGCCGGCGAGCACGAGCACCACGCCGCCCATCGACAGCGCAAGAGCGGCAGCGCGCCAGCGCGTGAGCTGCTCGTGACCCGCCAGCACGTCCACCACCGCCACGCCCGCGGGGTATGTGTAGAAGAGCATCAGGGCGAGCGCCACCGGGACGAGCCCGAACGCCGTGAAGATCGACGCGTTGAGGACGAAGCCCGAGAGCGCCGCGACCGCGAGCGCGGCCCGGCCCCGGGGGCTCAGCGCGCGCAGCGCGGCCAGCGACTCGCCCCTGGCACCCCGCACGCCGATCAGCACCGCGAGGAACGCGACGCCCAGCAAGGCGCGCCACGCCGTCAGGCCGATCCCCGGCAGGCCGGCATCGCTCGCGAAGCGCGCCAGTGGGCCCAGCATCCCGAACATGCTCGCGGCGACCACGGCTGCGAGCGACCCCGACAGGACGCTGTCGGGTCGGGCCGCCACGTCGGCGCCCCCAGCCGATGACCCGGCCGCGCGGCTCACCGGGTCAGGGGCGTGCCAAGCCCTCGACGCTCTGCCTCGGCCAGGATCGCGGCTCCGAACACCACATCCGCGAGGCCCGTGCCCAGGTGCGTGGCGACGACCCGCCCGAGGGGCCGGGGCTCGCCCGAGGCCAGCGCCTCGCCGATCATCGCGTGCGGGTCCGGATACCCGTCGAACAGGCCGTCATCGCGGTTGGCCAGGAACTGCCCGGTGTGGTCGGTGACGAACAGGGCAGCGTCGCGCGCCACCTCGGCGGCGCACATGGTCGCGTAGTCGACCGGGACCACGAGTGCGTTCGGCGCCAGCCAGTCGTTGGTCATGGCCTGGCGCTCGGCCGGCGGGGCGAACGACGCGGCGGTCACGACCACGTCCGCGCCCTCGACGGCGGCACGCGCGGACTGGGCGACGGTGATGGGGCCCACACCCGGCAGACGGCGCGCCGTCTCGGCCATGGCCTGGGCGCGGGCTCGGTCGCGGTCGAAGATGCCGATCGCGACGCCGGGCAGGAGGTGCGCGATGACCGGCAGGTGGCTGTGCCCCTGCACGCCGGCGCCGATGAGCGCAGCCCGCGGACGCGCCTGGTCGGCGGGGGCGGCCCAGGCTCGGATGGCGACCCCGGACACCGCGGCGGTGCGCTGCGCCGTGATGGGCCCCGCGTCGAGGATCGCCGTGGCGAGGCCGGTCTGCGGGTCGTTGAGGAGCAGCAGCGCGCTGATCGCGGGGAGGCCCCGCGCCGCGTTGGCTGGGAAGCCCAGCACCCACTTCATGCCCAGCCGATCCCCCAGCCCGTCCCCGGCGGGGCCGGGCAGGAAGGCCGGCATCGCGTGGCCGAACGAGCCCTCGGGGCGCGGGTGGACGCCGATCTTGGCGGGCAGGTCAGCGGGGCCCGCCAGGCCGCGAAGGGTGGCGTCGGCGAGGGCCAGGCGCTCGGGCATGTCGGGCATCGCGGCGGCGACGTCCGAGGACGAGAGGTAGCGGAGCGGCGGCAGCGGCTGATCCATCGCCGGAGTGTAGATTGTGGGGACGGGCCGGCGTGGCGACGCGGGGCAGACGGCGACAGCGGCGGTCGGGAGAGCGCCGGGGCGGCAGGCACGATCGAGCGCCCCGGCGCCGAGGGAGGTGCGGATGCGCGGGATGGAGTTCGAGGAGCTGCTGCGAGCCGAGGGCCTCGATCCGGGCGAGTGGGGCAACGCGCCCGGCGACTGCTACTCGGCGCACGAGCACGGCTACGACAAGTTGCTCGTCTGCGTCCGGGGCTCCATCCGGTTCGGCCTCCCGACCAGCGGCAGTGCCGTGGACCTCCTCGTCGGCGACCGCCTCGAGCTGCCGGCGGGCACCCGCCACGATGCGATCGTGGGCCCCGACGGGGTGACGTGTCTCGAGGCGCACCTGCCGACGGGCAGCCTTCTGGGCGTGCGCCACCGCGCCGCGGGGACCTGGTAGGGAGCGCCGGGCTCAACGCCCTCCCGGGCCGGGATCAGCCCGGCAGGCTGCCCACGAGCGCGCGGCCGCCCGGGGCCGCCGAGATCTCATACGCGGCCACGGCCGCCGGGACCACGGCCGTCTCGAGCGGCGCGAGGGTCTCGGCCCAGCCGTCCCCCGAGAGCATCACCGGCGCGCCCACCGCCGTGACGAGATCGGGCGAGCGACCCCCGGGGCGGCGGGATGCGTGCGCCGCCGAGCCTTCGTCGCCCACCACCTCGAGCCGCAGGTGCCGCTCCTCCAGCACGCCGCCGTCGAGCCGCCAGCGCCTGCCGACGACCTCGCAACGGAGCACCGGGTCGACCGCCTGGCGCGCCTCTTCGAGGTGGAGGTGTCGGCCGGGCGTCGCGGGGCGGCCCCAGTCGCTGATGCGGAACGTCAGGTCGGAGGGCTGCTCGAGCTCGTAGATGAACGTCGCAGGGCCGATGGCGTGGATGGTGCCCGCTCGGACGTTGAGCACGTCACCGGCGGCGGCATCGTGCATCGCCAGGTGCTCGAAGCTCATCGTGCCGTCGGCGATCGCGGCGCGGACGCCGTCGCTGTCGAGCCCCGCTCGCAGGCCCACGACCAGCCGCGCGCCGGGCGTCGCCTCGAGCACGACCCAGCACTCGTCCTTGCCCACCGCGCGAGGTCCGCAGAGGCGGCGCGCAAGCACGTCGTCAGGGTGGACCTGCAGCGAGAGCCAGTCCGATGGGTCGATCAGCTTGGCGAGGAGCGGGAACCGCGGGCCGAGCGCGGCGAGGCCGGCGCTCCCCACCAGTGCGGCCGAAGCGGAGGCCGCCAGTTCGTCGAGCGTGCAGTTGGCGCCATCGGCCAGCGTCACCACCGAGTCCGGCCCTGCTGCCCACAGCTCGCCAACGCCCTCGCCCAGACGGGAGCCCGCCCAGGGACGCCGACTGGTCATCGGGGCGGGGCGCAACGGACGGGTCAGGTCCAAGGTGGTACGAGCTCCCGTTGTGGATCGACTGGCGACCAAGCATACCGGCAGGAATGGCGCGGCCCGATCCGCGGCGGCTTCGGACGAGGCGGCCGACACGAGAAACGCCCCGGCGGGACCGGGGCGTCGAACGCAGATCGGACGAAGATCGGCCGCTTGAGCCTGTGCAGCGCCTAGCGGCGACCGAGCGTGGCCCAGAGCAGCGGGTTGTCGTGGGGATCGCGGTACTCTCGTGTCTCCTCTCCGCTCACCACGATGGCGATGAGGGAGAACAGCACGAGGAACGCGAACGCGGTGAAGATGACCATCGCGAACCTTCCAGTGCATGGCGGCGTCCGAACCCGCGGGGCGGGCTGCCTGCCCGGCAGCGGATGCCTTGTATTGATGTTGTCGTCATTGTAGCCTAAGAACCTTAGGCGGTCAACCACATCGGCCTAATGAATAGGTGCCAAGTGGGCAAGAATGACTCCGTAAGCCAGACCGACGCTCGACTTCTGCGGATTCTCCAGCTGGATGGCCGACGGTCGTACGCCGACCTCGGGACGGACCTCGGCATGGCCGGGCCCTCAGCCCACGAGCGGGTGAAGAAGCTCGAGGCCAGGGGCGTGATCCGCGGTTACTCCGCGAACCTCGACCCGCGCGCGGTCGGCCTCGGCGTGCTCGCGTTCACGTGGGTCACGCAGGCGCCGGGCACGATCACCATCGACCTGATGCCGAGCTTCGCCGAGATCGCCGAGATCGAGGAGTGCCACCACGTGGCCGGCGAGGCCGACTACCTCCTCAAACTTCGCGCTCGCGACATGGAGCACCTGGGCGAGGTCATTCGCCAGGTCCAGGTCATTCCCAACGTGTTCTCGACCGAGACTGACGTCGTCTTCGCGACCGGCTTCGAGCGGCGGCCGCTGCCGCTCGGCCGCATCGGGGAGGAGACGCCCGAAACCGCTCCTGGGGGCGAGACGTAGGGAGATGTCGGAGCGCCCGGTGGGCGAGGCGGATGACGCCGACCTCGTCCTCGCTGTCGCAGCCGGCTCGGAGGACGCCTTGGGCGCCCTCTACGACCGCCATGCCGTCGGGGTCCATGCCATCGCGCTTCGAATGACCGGTGATCGAGGGACAGCGGAGGAAGTCGTGCAGGAGACGTTCCTCGCGCTCTGGAACCGCGCCGAGGGATTCGATCCCGGCGTCGGGTCGTTGGGCACATGGCTGCGCTCGATCGCGCGCAACCGGGCAGTGGACCGGCTGCGCGCCGCGGGACGGCGTCCGCAGCTCGTCGCGCTCCCGGGCGGGGCGGGGGAGGACGGCGCGTCCGCTTCGATCGAACGGCTGGACCCGGATCTCGCTGTGTTCGGCGGGGCCGCGCCCGACCCGGACCCTGTCCTGGCCGCCGAGGCGCTCGACACCCGCGCTGTGATCGCCGAGGCGCTGGTCGGCATGCCCGAGGACGAGCGGACGGTGATCGTGCTCGCGTACGGGCAGGAGCTCAGCCAGTCGGAGATCGCTGCGCGGCTGGGCTGGCCGCTGGGAACCGTCAAGACGCGCACGCGTCGGGCGCTGGCGCGCCTGCGGGGCGTGCTGGACCGTGGAGCCCTCGACGGGACGGGCGCCCGCGACCCGGGAGGGCTCGATGGACCACGCTGAGGTCGTCGAGCTGATCGAGCTGGCCGCGGCGGAGCCCGAGGGTCTCGCCCGCCTCGCCGCGGGCGACACGGCCGAGGCCGCCGCAGTCGCCGGGCACCTCGCAGGCTGCGACGCGTGCACCTCGGAGCTGGCGCGCACCGCGCGGGTCTCGACGCTCGCCCGCCAGGCGAT
>JAJYMP010000048.1 GCA_021786915.1 Chloroflexota bacterium | reverse complement strand
CGCCGCTCCTGCCGGCGAGGATGCCGCCGCGAATCCCGCAGATGCTGCGACCGCCCAAGCCGCTGCGGGGTCGGAGACGGAGGTCGAGCTCAGCGGCCGCAGACTCGCCGAGGGCGTCGGCGCGGCGAGTAGCGTCGCCGTCGGCGCGGTCGATGTCGGCGTCGGCGCGGCGGTCCGCGGGTCGGTCGGCAGGGTCGACGGAGCAGCAGACGATCGCGGCGTCGCGGTCGGCGATGCGCTCGGCTTCAGCGTCGCGGTCGACGCGGCCGCGACGGCCTGGATCGAGACGTACGTCCCGTCCCAGGCCATCCGGATCGGCGCGTAGTACCAGGGCGTGAAGTAGCGGCGGAGCTGGGCAGGCGTCAGCCGCGTGTCGGGCGCCATGTCATAGCCGTCCTTCGACTGGAGCCCGTACAGCGGGCCCACCACGCGCACGGATGTGACGGAGAAGCGCGAGGTCCGAGCCGGGTCGGCGGTGGCGGTGAAGCCCGTCAGCAGCCAGGCGTGGTTGCCGTGGTCCACCGCGAGCGCCACCGGCAGATTCGTCTTGCGCAGGTTCGCGACCGCCGACCGGAGCGCGGCGTCGAACGTGGCGCTGGCGAACAGGCGGTACCGACGGTCCACGAAGTGCGCGAATCCCGCCGTCCAGCCCGCCGCGTCGACCCCGGCCGACAGGGGCAGCCGATACCGATTGCGCTGGCGCATCCAGTCGAAGTAGGCCCGCTGGCCTGATGCCGAGTGGTCGGCCTGGTGGAAGACGATGTTGCGGCTGATCTGGACGGTCGCGGCCGTGCACCAGTACCACGTCTTCTGGGTGGTGAAGACGCCGGGCCGGTAGAGGTCGACGCCCCCGCGCCAGGCCGACAGGGATGCCGACGAAGCCGACGAGGCCGAAGCCGACGAGGCCGCGTCCAGACGCGTCGCGGATCCCGCGCCCGCCGCGAGCGGAGCCAGCACGGACGCCGCGAGCAGCGCCCCCGCCATGAGCCGAGGCCACCTCTTCCAAGCGATTCGCATGGGCACATCCTGCACCCATGGGCGGATCGGCACAGGCGGCGCGCATTGACACCCTCGTGTCCGCCGCGCTAGCATGAGATGTAGGACGACCTGTCGTCTGCTGTCCTGCCCACACGAGATCCTCGGGGGCCGGCGCGGGTCGCCAGACGCTGCCGCCCGGCTGGAGCGGCACCCGCCCGACCGAGAGGACCCTTCGATGGCCGACGCCGACGACATCCAGCAGGCCAAGTACTACCACCACGACGTGCCGCAGCGGAACTCGAGCTATGCGCTCAAGGGCGCAGGTTCGTACGACTGGGGCATGCAGAATCGCCTGGCGCGCGTATTCCGGCCGGACAGCGGCCGCACTGTGATGCTCGCCATCGACCACGGCTACTTCCTCGGGCCAACGACCGGCCTTGAGCGCATCGACGTCGACGTCGTGCCGCTTCTCGGCCAAGTGGACGCGCTGTTCTGCACGCGCGGGATCCTGCGGTCCGTCATTCCTGCGTCGTCCGCCATCCCGGTCGTGCTCCGGGCCAGCGGCGGCCCCAGCATCCTGCGCGAGCTCTCCAACGAGGAGATCGCGGTTGACATGGAGGATGCGCTCCGCCTCAACACCTGCGGCGTGGGGGTGCAGGTCTTCGTCGGCAGCGAGAACGAGACCCAGTCGATCCACAACATGACCCGGCTGGTCGATGCGGGCCTGCGGTACGGCGTGCCAGTCCTCGGCGTGACGGCTGTCGGCAAGGACATGGTCCGCGACGCCCGCTACTTCCGGCTGGCGACCCGGATCGCCGCAGAGCTCGGGGCGCAGATGGTCAAGACGTACTACGTCGAGGATGGGTTCGAGACCGTGACGGCGGCCTGCCCCGTGCCGATCGTGATGGCCGGCGGCAAGAAGCTCCCGGAGATCAGCGCGCTGACGATGGCCTACCGCGCCGTCCAGGAGGGCGCGGCGGGCGTGGACATGGGCCGCAACATCTTCCAGAGCGAAGCCCCGCTCGCGATGCTCCAGGCCGTCAACGCCGTGGTCCACGAGGATCTGCCGCCCGCCCAGGCGCTCGAGCTGTTCGAGACGCTGCGCGCTGCTCGCTGACCGCGATGCCCGCCGATGCCGTCCTCGCGCAGTTGCTCGGGGACGCGCCATTCCTGTCTGTCGGCATCCTGACCGCAGACCTCGCGCACCTCGACTCCGAGCTTCGTCGGCTTGAGGCCGCGGGGATGCGGATGATCCACACGGACGTGATGGACGGCGTCTTCTGCCCGATGTTGACCGTCGGGGCGCCGTTCGTCGCGGCCCAGCGGACGAGTCTGGTCAAGGACGTTCACCTGATGATCGAGGAGCCGCTCGAGAAGCTCGGCGGGTTCATCAAGGCTGGCGCCGACATGATCACGTTCCAAGTCGAGTCGGCGCGGAACCCCCACCGGGTCCTCCAGGTCCTGGGCGACGCGACCAACGCGAACGATCCAGCTCGCGGTGTCCTGCGCGGAATAGCCGTCAGTCCGGGCACGCCGCTCGAGGTGCTGCCGCCGCTGCTCGACGAGGTCGACCACGTGATGGTGCTGGCCATCAACCCCGGCTGGGGCGGCCAGCGCTTCGCGGCTTCGACGGCCGGCCGGCTCGCACGTCTCCGCGAGATGATCGCCTCGTCGGGCCGCCAGATCCTGGTCGGCGTCGACGGCGGCGTGACACGGGCGAACGTGGCGCAGGTGGCCGCGATGGGCCCGGACCTGATCGTCACCGGGAGCGCAGTCTTCGACGGTACGCCGGGCGTCGAGGCGAACGCCCGGTTCATGGCCTCGCAGCTCCGAGCACTCCAGGGCTGAGCGTCGGTCCGCCTGACAACCATGCCGGGCGGGCCGACGGCGACCGTCGTCGCGGCGCTTCAGGCCGTGCGGATGATCACGAATTCGAACCGCCCCTCGACGAAGTAGGTGCGGCTGTACATCAGCGGCTGGGAACCGGGGGTGAAGTGCACCTGGTCGAGCAGCAGGTACAGCCCGTTCGCCGGCCGCCCGTCGCCCCAGCCCACCTCGGCGCTCTGCACAGCGTGGAGGCGCGCGAACGCCCGCTTGGGGCGCAGGCCGACGCGCTCGAAGAGCTCGAAGATGCTGCCTCGCCCGAACTCGTCGGCCGCGCCTGCCGGCAGGACGTCGAGCCGGATGACGTCGTATGAGAAGGCCACCACCTCGCCGTCCGAGAGCACCGCCCGGTTGATGCTGAGCACCGGCGAGCCCGTGGGCACGTCGAGGTGGCGAGCGTCGTCGTCGGTGGCCGGGCGCGTGGCGATCGAGCGCCACTCCATCCCGGGCTCGTGGCCGAGTTCCCGGATGGTAGCCGTGATGGACCCGAGCTCCTGCAGGCCGGCCCGGATGGACACGCCGAAGTCGGACACGAACGTCCCGGCCCCGTGCCGTATGTCCACGAGCCCCTGGCCCTCCAGCGACTTGAGGGCCGTGCGGACGGTCACCCGCGAGACCTGATAGAGGGTTGCGAGCTCCGTCTCGCTCGGGAGGCGCGCACCACGCTCCCATTCGCCGCCGAGGACGCGCCCGCGCAGGTCACTCGCGAGCCACTGCGCCCGCGTCAGCGGCTGAGCCAGCCCGCCCGGCGCCCCCGAACCCTCACCTCGCATGCGTGGACTCCGCTCTCCGGATACGGCCGTCACGGGATCGCGCACGTGTCGAAGTACGAGCGGACCGACGTGAACTTGCCGTCCCTCACCTCGACGATGTTGACGCCCCGGGCGGGGATGCGCGTCCCGTCGTGGTCGGTCAGCTCCGCTACCCACTCCAGGGCACCACGATCGCCGTCGATGACCTCGCCGATGATCTCGACCCACAGGCGCGGGTAGGCGGCCGCAGATGCCTCGTAGTAGTCGCGGATCTCGGCGAGCCCGACGCGCCTCCGACCACCCGGCTCAGTGAAGTCGGCGTCGAGGTGGTAGTGCGACATGACGGCGTCGATGTCGCGGGCGCCCTCGTCGCGCCAGTACGCCTCGGCGACCGCTCGCGGTCCGTCGCTCATCGGGAACTCCTCGTGGTGGCGGTGTCAGCTGGTGCGGCTGGCGAGCAGGATCTCACCTGCGCGGGCCGCAATCCGAGCGACCGTCGGTTCGGTGTGCCGTGTCGTTGCCATCATGCGGCTTGCGCGGAGGACGCCGCGCGCCGCTCCTTCACGGAGGTGCTCCGGCAGGCTCTCGATGTCGGCGGTCTTGGCGAGGCCGACGATCCGCCGCATCGCCTCCGCAGCGCCATACCCCAAGGCGTCCACGGCCACCTTGGCAATGAACCGCTCGAGCACGCCGTCGGTGTAGACGCGCGGGTCGACGCGCTGGGGCCAGAGCGACCGGAAGGTCGTGTCGAATGCCAGCCACGTCTCCCCGAGCAGCGACAGCGCCCAGGCGGCGCGCTCGTCCTCGCCCAGCGCGTAGGCGCGGGCGGCGGCAATCACGTAGTTGGCGTACGCGAGCCCTAGGTCGAAGCCGACCGGGCCGTAGAACGCGAACTCGCTGTCGAACACCTTGGTAGAGCGCGGCCGGCCCTCTGCGGCGGGCCGAACCATCACCGAGCCAGTGTGCAGGTCGCCGTGGATCAGCGCCTCGGCGTGGGTCATGAACTGCCACTTGAGCCAGCCCATCTCGCGGACGGTGTCGTCGTCCTCGATGAGCTCGCGGGCATCGGGCTCGTTGGCGGGGATCACGCTGTTGCGGTGTGCCGGGCGGGTGGGCTCGGTGAGCACGAGGTCCTCGGTGATCTCGCACAGCTGCGGGTTCACCGCGGCGGCCAGCGCCGCCTTCTGGGCATCGGCCGCCATGCCGAACACGGACGTCCCGAAGGCCACGCGGGCGACGTACTCGCCGATGTCCGCCGCAGCGCCATCGTGACGCTCACCCTTGTTGAGGGCGTGGCGCCAGACCTGGTGGTCCGACAGGTCCTCCATCGCGATGATGTACCGCGCCGCGTCGTAGTCGTAGAGCTGCGGCACGAGTGCGGGGGCGAGCGTGCCGTGGGAGCGCAGCGCCCCGGCCTCCTTGGCGGCCCGGTCCGGGGTCATCGGCCAGTCAGGCCCCACGAGGCGCACATAGGGCAGCGCCTGCTTGAGGACCATCCCTGGCCCCTCGGCACGCGACAGGATGAACACCAGGTTGAGGTTCCCGTCACCCACCTCGCGGACGGCGGCGATGTCGCCCGGCGGCAGGACTGCCGCGAGGCGCGGGTTGCGAGCGACGTAGTCGACGACGGTGGACGGGTTGAGGATCTCGTAGTCGGTCATCGTCCTGGCCTGTGGTGCTGACTGAGGGTGAGCGGTGGGCGGGCGGGTCAGACCGCCGAGACGTAGCGTGCCTTCTTGCGCGACAGGGTGAAGCTGAAGATGAGGGCGACGACGAGCACGAGGCCCTTGACGACGTCCTGCGCGTAGTACGGGACGGCGGCGATGGTCAGGCCCGTCACCAGGGTGCCGAGCAGGATGGCCCCCAGCGTGGTGCCCCAGGCGTTCGGAAGATTGAGCCCCATCACGGACATGCCGACCAGCGCTACCGCTACCGAGTCGAGCAGGAGCGAGTTGCCGGCCGAGATGTCGCCCTGGCCGATGCGCGACGACAGGATGAGGCCGGCGACCGCTGCCAGCAGGCCGGAGACCACGTAGGCGAGGGCGCGGTACCGGCTCACGCTGATGCCGGCCAGGCGGGTGGCCTCAGGGTTGGCGCCGATCGCGTACAGGATGCGGCCCCAGCGGGTCCGGGTCAGGAAGACCCACATGGCCAGGGTGATCACGATCAGGATCATCACCGGCATCGGGATCGGGCCGACGAAGCCGGCATCGATCGCGAGGAAGTCGGGCGTGAAGTGGCCGATGGCGAAGGACCCGTCGGGAAGCGGCATGCCGGACGACACCGACTGGCCGTTCACGAAGATGAGCTTCGCGCCCTGGACCACGAACATGACCGCCAGCGTGGCCAGCATGTCCGGGATGCGGAGCCTGACGATGAGGAAGGCGTTGACGAGGCCCACGAAGGCGCCTGAGATCAGGACGGCGGCGATCGCGATGATGCCGATCTGGTTGTAGATGACCATCGTCATCGCGGAGATCGTCACGGCCATGCCGGCCACGCCGCCGATCGAGAGGTCGATCCCCCCGACGACCATCGCCGTGGTGACGCCCAGCCCGCCGATCGCGATGACCGAGGCGTACTTGAGCACCGACAGCAGCGTCGTGGACTTTCGGAAGGTGTCCTCGGTCGCGACGAAGAACACGATCAGGAAGATCGTGATCGCGATCACGCCGTAGCGGACGACGAACTCCCGGAGCTGCTCGGCCATGGGGACGCTCGCCGCGGCGGCGGGGGTGTTCCCGGTGCGGGCTTCCATCTAGGCAATCTCCGACATGCGCTCGATGATCTGGTCGCGAGTCGTCTCGCTGATATAGGTGTCCGACCGGACCACGCCGTCCACGAGCACCAGGATGCGGTCGCAGCCCTGAAGGATCTCGTCGACGTCGCTGGAGTTCACGATGACCGCGGCCCCGTCGGCGGCGAGGCTCCGGAGCCTGTGGCTGATGCCGGCTCGAGCGCCGATGTCGACGCCGCGGAAGGGCTCGTCGAGAACGAGGACGCGTGGCTGGCCCGCGAGCCAGCGGCCCACCACGACGCGCTGCTGGTTGCCGCCTGACAGCTCGTCGACAAGGTGGCCCTCGCCGGTCGCCACCACCTCGAGCTCATCGATCACCCACCGGCCGCGGCGCGACTCGGCCCCCCGAGGGACGAGGCCGCGCGGCGCCAGCGAGGACAGGAACGGCAGGGACACGCTCCGACCGATCGACCAGCCGGGGAGCAGCGCCTCGGCGGCGCGGTCCTCCGGCACGAGGAAGACACCGCGCTTGACTGCGTCGCCCGGGTTCCGGGGAGCGAAGGCGGCGCCGTCGAGCGTCATCGTGCCGGCGGTGAACGGGGTCGCCCCGAAGACGCCCCTGGCGAGTTCGCTCTTGCCGGCGCCGAGCAGACCGATGACGCCCGTGACCTCGCCCGCCCGGAAGTCGATGTCCTGCGGCGGCCGGTTCTCGTGAAGGCGGACGCCGCGGAGCGCGAGGCGCACCTGCGTGCCGCGCTGCTCGACGATGGTGCGCTCCTCGTCGAGGACCTGTTCGCCGAGCATCGCCCGGACCACGTCGTTCCACCCGAACGGCCGGCTCTGCTCCAGTCGGATCTTGCCGTCCCGCAGGACGACGAGCGAGTCCGCGAGCGTATCGATCTCGGAGAGGTGGTGGGAGACGTACAGGACGGCGACACCGTCCTGCTTGAGGCCGCGGATCACATCGAACAGCCGCTCGACCTCGGCCATCGAGAGCGCGGACGTGGGCTCGTCGAGAATGAGCATCCGCGGCTCCTGGTCGAGGGCGCGGGCGAGCAGGAGCAGCTGCTGGTCGGCGATACCGAGCTGGAAGACATCCCGGCGCAGGATCTCGTCGCTCCAGCCGAGCTCCAGTCGCGCTGCGATCTGGCGCGCGCGGGGAAGGATCTTGGCGAGCGAGAACCTGGCCCCGAACGAGGGCAGGGCGAGGTTGTCGAACACGAGGTTCTCGGCGACCGACAGGCCGGGGATGACGCCGTCGGCGATCTTCTGGTGCACGGTGTGGATGCCGAGGGCACGGGCGAGCTTGGGGCTGTTGGCGCGGACTGGCTTCCCGTCCACGCGGATCTCACCGCCGTGCTCCGGATAGACCCCGGACAGGATCTTGATCAGGGTGGACTTGCCCGCGCCGTTGGCGCCGATCAGGGCCTTGACTGTGGCCGGGAAGACCTCCATCGAGACGCCGGAGAGCACGCGGTTGGTACCGAAGGCCATGCTGACGTCGGCCAGGGACACGACTGCTTGCTGGGTCGTCGGGCCGTCCATGTCGGGCTCCAGGTCCCAGGGATCGAGGGAGACCGCGCTCCCCGCTCCACGTGACCGGCCGGGGAGCAG
>JAJYMP010000202.1 GCA_021786915.1 Chloroflexota bacterium | reverse complement strand
TCCTCGACCACGCCTCGGGGAGCTCCAGCAGGCGCACGGTGTGGCCCGTCGGCGCGGTGTCGAACACGATCAGGTCGAACGCATCGCCGCCCGGAAGATCGGCCGGAGCGATCGGGTCGAGGAAGTCGGCGAACCGGTCGAAGGCCGCGACCTCGGCGGTGCACGGGCCCGCCAGCTGCTCCTCCATCACCTGCACGATCTGCTCGGGGAAGATCGCGCGGATCGGGGCGAGCGTGCGGTCGGTGTACTCGGCCGTGGCCTTGTCGGGGTCGATCTCCATCGCCCACAGCCGTGGCACGGCGCCGATCGCGGTGATGGCGTGGCCGATCGGCTGCTCGAACGTGTCCGCCAGGTTCGATGCTGGATCGGTGGTCACGATCAGCACGCGACGCCCCGCGTCGGCCTCTGCGACGGCTGTGGTGCAGGCCATCGTCGTCTTGCCGACGCCGCCCTTGCCCGAGAAGAACAGGAACTCTGTCATCGTGTCTCCGGCGGCTTGAGCGCCCGCCTACGCTGTGGTGGCAAGTGCGGCGCGCAGCTCGTCGATGCTCGCGTAGGACCCGGTCCGGAGGACCTCGCCGCGCACCACCGTGATTGGCAGTGCCTCGAGCTGGCGCGTCTTGATCAGGTCGTACACCGCGCGGTTGCGCATGAACGCCTGGGGATCGCTCGCCATCTGGTGCCTCGAGACCGAGCGGCCCTCGGCCGTCAGGGCCGCGACCGCATCGGCGAGGTCGATGAGGGTCTCGTCCAGCGTGGGGCCGCAGAGACCGGTCGGGCAGCACAGGGGCGGGTCGAAGATCTCGACGTCGAACGGCGCAGTCGTGGTGTCGTTGGTCACGGAAGGTTCACCTCGGGTTCGACGGTCGCGGGTCCCGGCTGTCCGGTCGACCGCGCGTGGTGGTGGACGAGCAGCGAGGCGCGGCTCGCGATGGCGCGGGCGAGCTGCTCGAGGAGCGGCGTCTCGAACAGGGGCCCGCACTGGCCGGCGCAGCACGCCGCGACCTCGGGCTCGGGCGCGAGCGCCAGCTCATCCATGGCTCGCCACTGCCCCTTCGAGTCGGGCCTGGACGGCGCGTTCGATCGCCGAGACGTTCAACTTGCCGCCCGACGAGACCAGCACCCCGTCGAGGAGCACCACGGGCGGGACGGCCGACCCGTCCGCAACGAGGGCCTCGGCCGCGGGATGGGCGGCCATGTCCGGCGTGAACAGTTCCGCGTACTCGACCACCACGTCAACACCGAACCGTGCGCGCAGCCGGCCACGGACGAGGTCGGCTGCCGCCCGCCAGGTCTTCTCCGGCGCGCAGGTGGCGGCAGCGGGAACCCCGACGATGAGCAGCCTGCAGCTCATATCCCGAGCCCAACCGACTCGGCAGCAGGCACCGGCCGTCGATCCGGCAGGCCGCGCGAGCTGCAGTCCGTGCAGCCGCACGTCGCCTGGGACGTGGCCGTCGGCGTGAGGAACTCCGAGAGCTGGGCGCGGAACGCGGCGAGGCGCTCGACGTCGAGCGTGTAGTACACCCAGCGCCCGCTCCGTCTCTCGCGGACAAGCCCTGCGGATCGCAGTGAGCGGAGGTGATGGGAGACGAGCGCCGTGCTCATCCCGAGCATGTCCCCGAGGTCGCAGACGCAGTGCTCGCCGTGCCGGAGCACCGAAACCAGCCGTGCCCGGCGGGGCTCCGCGAGGGCCGCGAGGCTCGCCAGCACTTCGGGATCGAGGAAGGGCTCCAGACCGTGCTCGTGGTAGCTGTCCATGGGACTAGTCTAACGCCGGTTTGACAAACGCGAGTTTGACACTCGGACCCATCGGGGGTGCCAACCCGCCCGCCATCGGTCACCAACCGCCCGACAAGCAGCCCAATCACCCCCCAACGTGTGAGCCGCCGTGAGTTATTGGCAGCGACTTCCCCTTCTTACGTTCCCTGTAACTTCCGTAAGTTCCGGCCTGCGACGGAGATAGTCGCCGAAGAGGGGCAGCGCGAAGTCGTAGGCGCCGCGGCCGGCGCGGTAGACGAGGCCGCGCTCGACGAGACGGCGCACGAGGAGGTCGAGGCCCGCCTGGCCTGGCAGCTGCGCGCGGAGGTCGGCGATTCGGGCCTGGCCGCGGCGTAGCGCCATCGCCGCGAGCACCCGCTGTTCGGTCGGGCTGGCGCCCTCGAACCGGTCCTCGAAGAAGGCGAGGTCGAGCTCGTGGAGCAGCGCCGGCTCGAGGGCCCGGTAGTCGCCGGCCGAGACGTCGGGCGAGGCCACGCTACGGCACAGGTAGGCGCCGAAGAACTGCAGGAAGTACGGGTAGCCCCCTGTCGCCTCGACGACATCATCCAGGACCGAGGGGCTGAACGAGCGGCCCGCCACGGCGAGCGGCAGGCCCAGCGCGTCCCGGGCGTCGGCGCGGCCGAGGTTGCCGACCACAGCGTGGCGGAACATCCGCTCGGCGTACGTCCGGGCGCGCTTGAGGTTGAGGCTGAGGGTGGGCAGGCCGCACAGGACGAACCGGACCCGCGGGTCCGACCGCTGCACGTGGCCGACGGCGGCCAGCAGGCTCGAGAGCGGGAACCGCTCGCGCGCCGGGTCCTCGGCGAGGAGGTGGGCCTCGTCGAGGAGGAGCAGCGCGCCGGGGCGGTGCGCGTCGCGCAAGGCGGCGTCGAGCTCCGACAGGCAGGCCCGCATCCGGTCTGCTGACTCCGCCGGGCCTATCCCGTAGGCGGGCTCGTACCCGAGCTCGCCGACTGTGAGGCGTCGGGGTCGCAGGTGGCGGACGCCCTCCTCGACAGCCTGGCCGACCGCGGCCAGCGGCGAGAGCCGTCGGCGCAGGGCGTCGGCGTCCTCCTCGACGGCGTCGGCCAGGCGGGCGTCGTCGCGGTGCCGCTCCCCCACCTCGCGCTGCAGGACGATCCAGCCGGCCCGCTCGGCCCGCGCCGCGAAGTCCGCGAGGAGCACGGTCTTGCCGGTGCCGCGCAGCCCGGTCATTGTCCAGTTGGGGTGGAGCGGCCGCTCGCGCGTGAAGGCCTCGAACTCGGCGAGCAGCGCGTCGCGGCCGGCGAGGTACGGCGGGGGGACGCCGTTGCCGGGCCGGAACGGGTTCGCCAGAGGCGTCGTGGTCTCGGCCATCGCCGTGTCCTCGTCGCGTTCATGTGGTTGCGGCCGGGGAGCGCCGCTGGCGCCTCCCCGGCCGTCGTTCTTGCACCTGTTGAAGCCACACGTGCGCCCTACTGCGCGCCCTCCGGGACGCGGAACCAGCGGCGACTTCGCATCGCGCACTGGACCGTGTCGAGGTAGACCTCGCTGTAGGGGACGCTGCCGGTCTCGCTCAACTGCCAGAGGCAGCTGAGCATCGCGCTCGCGACCATCAGGTTGGTGGCCAGGAGCTGGGGCCGCTCGGCCGCGTGGGCCTGGCAGCCGTCGGCTCCCGGCACCGGGTCGCCGTCCGCCTCGCCGATCTCCGGGTGGATCTCGGTGAGGTGGCCGTCGACCGACCAGCCGTCGCGGCGGCGGACGACCTGGACGTTGCCGTCCGTCTCGTCGTTGCCGCCGCTGATGAGCGTCGCGTCCCGGAGGGTCGCGACGTGCCGGTCGACCAGAGCCCGCGCCGGGTGGTTGTCGACCGCCAGGAGGACGGTGTCCCCCTCGCGGACGACGTGCCCGACGTTGGCGCCGCTCACGTATTCCGTTACGACTTGGACGGCCAGTCCCGACGATCGGGCGACCCGGGCCAAGGCCTCGGCCTTGTTCGTGCCCAGGTCGCCGACCGCGCAGGCCTGGCGTCCGAGGTTCCCCGCCTCGAAGGCGTCGCCGTCGACGAGGACGAGGAGCGGGTGCGGCGGCTGGCGGCTCGCGAGGTACCGCGTGAGCGGCCCAACGAGCTGGCTGCCGATGCCGCCGCAGCCGATGAGGACGACCCGGCTAGTCATCGCCGGGGCCTCTCAGGCTCAGCCGGCGGTGAGACCGGGGTGAGCCAGGTGCTCAGGCGATAGCCGAGCTCGTCCGCCATCCGGACGGCCTTCTCGATCTGGGCGTCGAGCTCGCTCCGTTGCGGACGGGTCGTTGTCGATCCGACCGCAGGAAGCGAGCGAAGGACGCCATTGCTCGATCCGGTCGACCGCTTGGCGGGCCGAGGCGGGGGCAGGAGCTTGACGAGCTTGAGCCAGTCGTCCTGCGGCTCGACCAGTCGTCCGGGCCGCTCGGCGACGAGCTTGAGGTCCGCCCGGAACCGGTGACCATCGACGACGATCGCCGCCGAGTAGCTCGGACGGCGCCGGTCGAGGTCCCCGACCACGAGGTGGAGCCCGTCGAGCGCGGCCTCGTCGGCCTCGTCGATCGAGCTCGCGAAGGCGCCGAAAGCGCCGTGGCTGTGGATCGTGCCCACGAGCCGCGACGAGGCGGGCAGGTCGTCCTCGGCGAGCGTGAACTTCACCGAGGCCGCGCTGACCCGCTGGGGCGGCACAGCGACCGAGAAGTGCCCGCCCTCCCAGAGCAGGAGGACGAGCGCCTCGGTGCGCTGCGCCCGGTAGACGGCGCGGAAGAAGCCGACCACGCGGCCCATGAGATCCGCGGGGATCTGGGGCAGTGCGTACTCGACGTACTCTTCCGCGTCCGGCAGGTGAGCTATCCGTCCGACCTTGGTCTGGCTCTCGCCGAGGAGCGTCCGCTTGCGCAGGTACACCCCGTCGCGAGCGACGAGAAAGGCCGGCAGGGTCGCGCCATCCGCCGGGGTGCCGGCGACGAGGATCGGGAACATCACCCGCCTCCCCGCCGCTCGGGCGCCCGGTGGACCAGGGTGACGAGCCGCTCGAAGCGAGGCCGCTCGGTGAGGAGCTGCTCGCGCAAGGGGTCGCCCTGCTGGAGGACCGAGGCCAGGATGGTGAAGGCCGCCTCCTCGACGTAGTGGGCGGGAAGGGTTCCCGCCCGCGGGCCGAGGTAGGGCGCCACCGCCGCCGTGATCGACCGCGGCCGGATCGCCTCGAGCTGCCGGAGGTGCTCAGGAAGCGAGTTCATCTGTCTCGCCCCCTTCGCTCTCAGGAGGCTCGGGGGTCCGGACCTCGGTCTCGGTCGGCGCCTCGGGTTCCGCCGTTGCGGCCGGCAGGTCCGTGGGCGCGATGCCCGCCATTTGTGCGACCACCTGGCGGAGGGTCCGCCAGTAGGGGTCGTACGAGAGGGACAGGGCGGCCAGCGGATCGTGCCGGGAGCGGGCGGCCCAGGCCCGGAAGCCGCCGCTGAAGGGCAGCGGGTGGCGTCGCAGGTCCTGGTTGAATCGGCTCGCCCAGTACGCCGCGATGAGGGCGTCGACACGCTCGCCGACGCTGGTGCCGCTGACCCTGACCGACCCCAGACAGACCATTCCGTCGTCGGAGGTGTTGGGCAGGGTCGAGCACAGGAGCGCCGCGTCGAGCGACGCGACGGGCCCCGTGCGGAAGTACGTGGCGAGCCCCTCGATCTGCTCGCGGTGGGTCGAGACCACGAACACGACGTACGGCAGCGCGATCCGGTAGCTGACCGGCTCGCTGTCCGTGCGGCTGCTGGCGTGGTAGGTGACCGTGCGCCGGCTGGGCTGCTGCTCGACGACGAAGACCTCGCGGTCGGTCGTCCCCGAGCGGAGCCACAGCCGGCAGCCGATGGGCAGGTTGGGGGTGATGGCGACCTGGGTCCTGGCGAGCTCGGTGAGCAGGTCGGGAAGGGTCACCTCCCGGTCGATCACCTCGCTCACCAGGGACACGAGGTCGCCCTCGATGCGCAGGTACGTGCGGGACTGCATGGCGATCGGAGCTCCTCTCATGGGCGGCGGAGCCCCAGCAGTTGGACGCGCGAGGCGCGCTCGGGCTGCGGGACTCCGCCGCTTCAGGGTTCGGCTGGCGTCAGGCGCTGATGCCCTTGACGCCGGCCGCCTTCTGGAACTCGATCTCGTCGCCGGGCCGGACGACGTACTCGTCGTCGACCCGGGCGCCGTTGACCGTGACCTGCGCGTCGCGCGGGATGTTGAAGACCTGTTCGAGGATCTTCCAGATCCCACGGACGCTCTTGCCGGCGAGATCGAGGTCGAGCTCGTTCACGCCGTAGATGATCTTGGTCGCGGTCGGGGTGTCCATCGTCTGCATTCGGTGTTCCGTGCCTTTCCGTTCTGCGGGGATGCCGCGTCCGGGTTGGGGCGGACCTGGGCAGGCGATGGCTGGGGCAGTCGCGGCACGCTGCCCTGCATCGCAGTTCGATCGGCGAGGATCGGCCCGGTCCGGCGCGCATCTGCATTTGGATGAGCACCGGCGGGGTGCGCTCGCCGCCGGCTCAAGAGTGGTCGTCCTGCCTGGACATCACCTCCATTCCGGCGCGGACGTGGTCCGCCACTCCGGACGTGGATGTGAGCCCTGATCGGACGAGCACCGAGGCCGTAAACGAGGAAGCACCCTCGGATCCGAGGTCGATCGCGCGACCGCTCGAGAGACGAGCGGATCGCCGACCGGCCTTGGTTCGGATCGTCGAGGAGCAGTCCTCGCGACGGCCCGCCTCGGCCGGATCAGCGGCTCCACCCGCATCGAAGAGCGGAGGGCGCGCCTCGCCTGCATCGAACCGCGCATCGAGATGAGCGCGATTGGCAGCGTCTGTGTGGTTGTTAAGGTGCGGTGCCGTCGCCGATCAGTTGCGATCGACGGCGCCGGCGCTGATGGTCACGGCTGTTGCCGAGGGGCCCGTGCCGGTGGGCTTCGCCATGCCCGATCTGGGCGGTGGCGGCGGCCGGCCGATCTGCGAGGTCTGCTCCGTGTCGGCACAGCCGCCGACATCTACGCTAGCCAGGCGCGACCTTAGAATCAACAGATAATGTGTACAGTTAAGTGTACGGACCGCTAGACCGACCCTCGGGAGACGTGATCGCCAGCGTTCTTCTGTCCAGGGACGGCTGGATCGGGGCGGAGACGCTCGCTGACCATCGTGTCTACCCGAAAGGTGGCAGGTGGCGCGAACGCACGAGCGCGTCGCGCATCCTGCCGGGGCCTCGCGGATGTCCGACGGGTTCGAGCCTCGCGCTTCGACGTGGCGACTCGATGGAGAGCCGGCGGATTTCTCCACCTCGCTCATGCGGCAGAGCTGACACCGAGGGGTCGGTCCGACGGTCTGACCCGGAAACGCGAGTGCAAACGACGCGAACTTCTGGATCAGCTTGCCGACAGCCCGACGCGACGGCGCGAACGTGGCAATCCGAAGGTGTTACCCCTTGCCCTTGCCCACGGTGTAGTCGAGGCACGCGGCGATCTCGGCCGCGTCGAAGGTCGTGCCGGGCTTGGCCTGGAGCTTGATGGCGATCCGATCGTCGGTTGGCTGGATCTCCATCGCCTCGACCTTCTCGTATTCGGTGGTTGGGCACGAGCACTGGCCTTCCTGGCACTCGCCGAAGGCCGCGAGTAGCTCCGCCTGGCGGCCGGCGACCCCCGTGATCTCGATGGCTGCCGATGAGTCGTCCGTGTCGATCGTGTAGTTCGTCATCTCGCACTCCTGGTGGCGTCAGTCGTCATCATCGTCCTGCCAGGCTTCGAGCGCCTCGCGCCCGATGAAGACCGTCATGCCCGGAGCGGGCAGCGGGTCGGCCCACCACCAACCGAACAGGTCGTTGGTGCCGATCCCGACGAGCAGGAAGAGCGACAACCACAAGCAGGAAGACGCGTCCGCGGTCATGGCCCTGCAGCCGAGAGCATGACCTTCGGCCCTCGGAGACGTGTCACTTGGCGGTGAGACTCTCAGCACCATCTGATACAGTCACGGCTGAGATGTTCACCCGAGACACGTGCCCGACCGCGCAACGCGCAACCCAAGCCTCCCTGTACAGCACCCCCGCGGAGGTTCCCGATGTCGATTGAGCTGCCTGTGCTGCCGGATCTGCGCATGGCGTACCGCGCGCCAGACGTGGAGACGCCGCTCTCGGTCGCGACGCTCCTGGCGGACCGGACACGCATGAGCATTCTGGCCCTGCTGGCCGACGGGCC
>JAJYMP010000502.1 GCA_021786915.1 Chloroflexota bacterium | reverse complement strand
CGGCACGCTGGCGGCGGTCTACATCATCCGCCGCTGGAAGCAGCCGTTCTGGAAGTGGGCCGACGTCGTCGCGCCCGCGCTGTTCACGATGCAGGCCATCGGGCGGTGGGGGAACTTCTTCAACCAGGAGCTCTACGGCCCGCCGACGAACCTGCCGTGGGGCATCGCGATCGACTGCGCCCACCGGATCGGCGACCACGGGATCGCGCAGTGGCCGTGCCCGCAGTACCCCTTCGAGACCACCGCGTTCACGCCGCTGTTCCTCTACGAGAGCGTGTCGGGTGTGCTGGGGCTGATCACCCTGCTGTGGCTGGCGCGGCGCTTCGGCCCGCGGATGCGCCCGGGCGACCTGCTGCTGATCTGGTTCATGTGGTACGCGGTGGTCCGGTTCTGGCTCGAGACGTTCCGCGAGGGGAACTGGACGTTCTTCGGCGTGCCGACCGCGATGGTCGTGTCGTCGGTGACATTCGTGGTGGCCGGCGCCGTGCTGCTGTACCGGCACCGGCCCGGGGCTGCCTACGAGCCGTGGGGCGCGCCGCCCAAGCCAAGCGAAGAGCTCTACGAGGACGACGAGGACGAGGTCTTCGAGGACGACGAGGAGCTGGTCGATGACGACGGACACGGCAGCGACCCCGGAGCCGACCCCGGAGCCGACCGAGCCGCACCGATCCGCTGAGGCCTCGCACCCGTCGCGTCGTCGACGGCGTCCGCCCTCGCGCCTCGAGCGCGGCACGCTCGACTCTGCTGGGGGCGAGCGCGAAGGCCTCGACTGGCTCGGCCGGCCGCCGGAGGCTCGCGCCTCGCTCCTGTACCGCGCCGTCCGCCTGTTCGCCCGGTTCGTGCTGTTCGGGCTGTGCCGGATGCGGATCGAGACGTCGGGGCAGGAGCACCTGCCGCGGTCTGGCGGCTACCTGCTGATCGCGGCCGCGCACCGCGGCTGGATGGACCCGTTCCTCGTGCTGCACGCGCTGCCGGTCGAGCCCCGGGTGTGGTTCCTGGGCAGCGCCCCGTCCACGTTCACCAGCCGCCTCCGCGAGCGGTTCGTCCATCGCCTCGGCGGGCTGCTGCCGGTATGGCGCGGCGGCGTGGGGATCGATGCCCACGTCGCGTCGGCTCGCGCCGTCATCGCCAACGGCGCCGTCTTCGCCCAGATGCCCGAGGGAACGGTGTCGGGGCCGCCGGGCCGGATCGGGCCGTTCCGCAGTGGCGCGGCGCTGATCGCGCTCCGGACCGGCGCGCCGATCGTCCCGCTCGCGATGGCGGGCACGGAGGAGCTGTACCTCGGGCGGCGGATGGCCTCGCGCGTGCTGGCGCCCACGAGCGCCCGATCGCTGCTGGGCGACGCGTGGACCGGCGCCCTCCCGGCGGAGGGCTCGCGCGAGGAGCTGGAGCTGGCGCGTCGGCTCACGGCGGCGTTCGAGGCGCTGCTCAGGCCCGTGGTGGAGGAGCTCCATCCGTGGACGGTCGATCCCCCGACACGGCCCCGTCGCCTCCGCTGTCGCCTGACCTGGCTGCTCCTCCGTCCCGGGCGGCTCGACCGCGACGATCCGTAGGGCCCGAGCGCCCCTGTCGGCGGGCGTGGGTTGTCGGCCCCGGGTGGGCATCCCGGCGGTACGAGCGTCGGGGCGGGCGCGCAGGGCGTGGCATGCCACTCCGACGCAGAATGTCCGCCCGGGCCGTCGAGGCGTCCGCCGGCCGGATCCGAAGGGCCACGCCCGAAGCCCTTGACACGTCCACTACCTCGGAGCACGATGTAGCCCTGCCTCGAAGACCGAGGTACTCAGACGAGGACGGGATGGGCCGCGACCCGCTGCGCACGGAGCTCATGAAGGGCGCCATGGCGTACCTGGTGCTCTCCGTGCTGCGCGAGGGCGAGCTCTACGGCTACCAGATCGCGGTGAAGATCCGCGAGCGGAGCGACGGCGCGTTCGCCCCGTCCGAGGGCTCGCTCTACCCGACGCTGCACCGCCTCGAGACCGAGGGGGGACTCGAGGCGACGTGGCGGGCGGGCGACCGGGGCCCGCGGCGCCGCTGGTACCGCATCACGCCGGCGGGGCTCGCGAAGCTGGCCGCGCTCGAGGAGGAGTGGGCGGCGTTCAGCAGCGCCGTCCACCGCGTGGCCGCCCGCCGGGAGCCGTCCCGTGCCTGAGCCGCTCGACCGCGCGACGTTCCTGCTCCGGGTCGCCGATGCAGTGGACCTCCAGCCGGCCGAGGTCGGCGAGGTCCTGGAGGAGCTCAACAGCCACCTGTCCGACGCCGCCGCAGGCTGGCGCGAGGCCGGACTGGATATGGACGACGCTGAGCAGCGCGCTATCCGCGGCCTGGGCGATCCAGCCGAGCTTGGCCGCGAGCTGGGTCGGGCGCGGCACCGAAGGAAGCAGCTGCTGGCCGCCGTCGGCGGCGCCGCGTTCTCGGCGCTCGGGTTCGGCGCGGCCTCCTTCGCCGTGGTTGGGCTGCTCGCGACGGCTGTGGTGTTGTGCTCCTTGTCGGTGTTCACCGCGATCGTGCAGCTCACAGGAATGAGCGTGTCGGGGTGGTTCACCGGGCCTGCCGCGAACGCCGGGACTGTCGCTCTCGCCCTCCTTTGGTTCGCGTGGATGGGTTGGGCCTTGCCCGCGCGCGTCGCGCGCCGACTCGGGCGATCGGTCCGGGGCGTCCGGCTCGTGGTCGGCATCGCTGGCCTCGCGGTCGGGTCGGCGCTCGTCTGGACCGTGTTCTCGGCCGACATCGACTGGATCCTCGCCCTCGGCCTGCCGCTGGGCCCGGCGGCCTTCCTCTTCACCGCCCTTCGGCCAGCACCGAGCGTGCGGTCGTTTCCGCAGACGACGGCCCGAGGCAGGCTTGCCCTCCTGCTGGCCGTGGTCGTTGCGACCACGGCCGCGGGGTTTGCGACCGCGCGAGCCAACGACTACGCCAGCTGGTGGGAGATGAACCTTGCGAGCATCGGCTCCCCCAGCGACACCGAGCCCTTGCTCGCAAGTTCGGGTTCCTCGGTGGACTGGGGCGAGGTGCAGGGTGGGCCGGGTCGGCTCGCGGTGTACGCGCTGAGCGATTCGACAGACGCAGCGGCATTCGAGCAGCGGTTCTCGGAGTTCCGGCTTGAGGTATGGCCAGTCGCGACCGAGGGTCACGAGGTCCAGGTCGGGCCGGCACCGCTGGTTGTGGCTGCCACGCCGGTCGCACCCGAGATGGTGACCAGCCTTGACCTGCCCACGCCGCGCAACGCCATTCTGGTCGAGACCGTTGCCGTCCTCGTGGCCAAGGACGGAACACGCGTGCTGCTCGAGGCCGCAGGAGCGCCGGAGCTCACGCCACCCTGGCGCGGCACACTCGTCGACTGGTGGCTCACAGCGCGCTGAGGCCATGGCATTGAGCGCAGGCTCGTCGTCGAGGCGCTTGGCAGGGCAGAGGACTCACCGGAATCTGCGAGTCACCACAGACTCAATCTGCTGCTCGGCGAGCGTGGCGATGTCGCGAATTCAGGCGCCCGGCAGGCCACGTGCGCACGCACAGCCGCGGGTCGAGTCGGAGCTGACTCAAGAACCGCGCCGGCGGCTGTGGCGTCGAGCTCAGTGTCGCGTCGCGCACGCTGCATCCGGGCCACCTCCGGGCACCACGCTGGTGGACGCCGCCGCTACAATCGTTGGCAATCAGATCGCAACCTTGACTGAGGAAGCCGACTCCCGGGCCGCAGGGCCCGCCACGCGCGGCCGGTCAGAGCCTTCGCGGGCGCTCAGTCCGCGTCCCAGCCGAGGTGCCTGCCCGTGGCCGTGACCCCCGCACCCGCCGCCAGGATCGGCGGCAGCGTGCTCTCCAATCTCCCCGTGGCCGAACTCTACGAGCGCGCGATCCGCGCCGGCGAGGGCCTCATCGCCGCCGAGGGCCCGCTCGTCGTCCGCACCGGCCAGCACACCGGCCGCTCGCCCAGGGACAAGTTCGTCGTCCGCGAGCCCTGGAGCCAGGACAAGGTCTGGTGGGGCGAGGTCAACCACGAGATCAGCGAGGCGCACTACGACAAGCTCCGCGCCCGACTCATGGCCTACGTCGCCGGCAGGGAGCTGTACGCCCAGGACATGTACATCGGCGCCCACCCGGCGCACCGCCGCAGCCTGCGCGTGTACACCGAGACCGCGTGGGCCAGCATCTTCGCCCGCAACCTGTTCCGCCGGCCGCCCCGCGAGGACCTCGCGGGCTTCGACCCCAACTTCACGATCATCGACGTCCCCTCGTTCCAGGCCGACCCGGCCACCGAGGGCACCCGCTCGGGCACCGCGATCCTGCTCCACCTCCAGCGGATGGAGATCATCATCGTGGGGACGATGTACGCGGGCGAGATCAAGAAGTCCGCGTTCACGGTCATGAACTACCTGATGCCCGACGAGGGCGTGCTGCCGATGCACTCCTCGATCAACGTGGGCGGGGACGGCGACGCCTGCGTCTTCTTCGGCCTCTCGGGTACCGGCAAGACCACGCTCTCGGCCGACCCGCTGCGCAGCCTCATCGGCGACGACGAGCACGGCTGGGGCGAGGGCTACACGTTCAACTTCGAGGGCGGCTGCTACGCCAAGACCATCCGCCTGTCCTCGATGTACGAGCCGGACATCTTCGCGACCACCAAGCGGTTCGGCACGATCCTCGAGAACACCGGCTTCGCCGAGGGCACGCGCGACCTCGACCTGGACTCGGAGCGGTACACCGAGAACACCCGCGCCGCGTACCCGCTCCACTTCATCGGAAACGCCGACCCTACCGGCATCGCGCCGGGCCCCAAGAACGTCGTGTTCCTCACGGCCGACGCGTTCGGCGTGCTGCCGCCCATCTCGAGGCTGACCCGCGCCCAGGCGGCGTCCCACTTCATCAGCGGCTACACGGCCAAGCTCGCCGGCACCGAGGTCGGCGTCAAGGAGCCGTCGGCCACCTTCTCCGCGGGCTTCGGCGCCCCGTTCCTGCCGCGCCACCCGGGCGAGTACGCGCAGATGCTCATGGACCGGCTCGAGGAGTACCACGTCCCCGTCTGGCTCGTGAACACCGGCTGGACCGGCGGCCCGTACGGCACCGGCCAGCGGATGAACATCAACCACACGCGGAACATGGTCCGGGCCGCGATCAACGGCGAACTCGAGGGCGTCGAGACCGTCATCGACCCGGTGTTCCGGGTCGCCGTCCCGGTCCACGTCCCCGGCGTCCCCGACGAGGTGCTCGTCCCGCGCAACACGTGGCCCGACAAGGCCGGCTACGACGAGGCCGCCCGGAAGATCGCCGGCATGTTCCACGAGAACTTCGCGAAGTACGCCGACGGCGTGCCGGAGGCCGTCCGCAACGCCGGGCCGATCGCCGTCGACCCTGACCTCTCCGCCGAGGGCTGACCACGACCTGAAGGGCGCGCCAGCACGGCGCGGCGCGCCCCTCAGCCCACCTACCATGAGCCACAAGTCCGGCGGCCGCCCGCACGGGTCTCGCCCCACTCGGGGGCCCGCCAACCCGCCACGCGAACCGCCACCGCCACCGTCACGAAGAGGAGCATTGGATGGCTCGAGTCCCCCGCCGCAAGGTCACCGTCATCGGCGCCGGCAACGTGGGCGCCACCACCGCGCAGCAGATCATCGAGACCGGCCTCGCCGACGTCGTCCTCGTGGACATCGTGGAGGGGCTGCCGCAGGGCAAGGCGCTCGACCTCGCGGAGGCCGCGCCGGTCATCGGCTACGACGTCCGCATCGTGGGCACCAACGACTACGCCGACACCGCGGGCTCGAAGATCATCGTGGTCACCTCGGGCCTCCCGCGCAAGCCCGGCATGAGCCGCGACGACCTCATCGCGACCAATGCGAACATCGTTGGCGGCGTCGTCAGGGCCGCGGCGGCCGTGTCCCCGGACGCGATCATCATCGTGGTGACCAACCCGCTCGACGCGATGTGCCACGTGGCGATGCGGGCGTCGGGCTTCCCCAGGGAGCGCGTCATCGGCATGGCCGGCGTGCTCGACTCGGCCCGGTTCCGCTCGTTCATCGCGGACGAGCTCGAGGTGAGCGTCCGCGACGTCCGTGCCTTCGTCCTGGGAGGGCACGGCGACACGATGGTGCCGCTGCCCCGCTACTCGACGGTCGGCGGCGTGCCGATCACGGAGTTGATGTCCGCCGAGCGCATCGAGGAGATCGTCGACCGGACCCGCAACGGCGGCGCCGAAGTCGTGGCCCTGCTCAAGACCGGATCCGCCTTCTACGCGCCCGCCGCATCCGTGGTGGAGATGGTCGAGTCCATCCTACGCGACCGGCGACGGGTGCTGCCCTGCGCCGCCTACCTCGACGGCGAGTACGGCGTGAACGGGCTGTTCTGCGGCGTGCCGGTCGTGCTGGGCAACGGCGGCATCGAGCGGGTCATCGAGATCGGCCTCACGCCGGACGAGAAGGCCGCGTTCGACAAGTCCGCAGAGGCGGTCCGCGAGCTGGTGGGGCACCTGCCGGCCTGACGCCGCCTCCGCTCCCGCACACCGCTCGGAGCCCCCGGGCCTGCAAGGGCCGGGGGCTCCTCGATTCCGGGTCCCGTCGGGCGGGACGGCGCGAGCCTCCACCGCACGCCCAACCGTTGCCTCCGAGCAACAGGCATGTCCATTCGGGGGGTCTCGGCATGGCCCGAACGGGTAGTCTGGCCCGCATCACCTTCGTGAAGACCGCGCCGGCCGGCAACAACCAGGCCTGGCTCACCATTTCGAACGGCGATGTCGTGGCCCACGCCGCCGTCTACGCCCTGGTGAAGTAGCCGTCGCCCCGCGACGCTCAACACGAAGCCCCCGGCCCGCACCCGCCGGGGGCTTCTCGATTCCCGGTGGAGCCTCCTCAGCGGGACCTCCGCGTTGCCCGGGGGCCTCGCCTTCCCGATGCCCATCCGGTTCGGGGCACGGCCGCACCCGGCTGGCTCGCCGGGCTCGGCCCGTTCGCGGCCGCGCCGGCAGGGTAGACTCCGGCGTCGTGGTGCCCCTCTCGTCGATCCCCGCGCTGATCACCTTCACGTTCCCGGCCACCGTCACGCTCGCCGGGCTCACGGTGCGGTGGGAGACGCTGGCGGGGGCGGCCGCCGTGCTCCTCGCGCTGCTGTTCGCGGCGCTGGTGAGCCGCTGGACGCCGGTTGACATGTCCGTCCCGGCCGACTGGCCGTCGCCCGACCCCGAGGACGACGGGGCGAACCACCTGCGCGCCGATGACCTGCTGTACATCGCCGTCGCCGCGATGCCCGGCGCCGTGGTGGGCGGCCGGCTCGGGTACGCGCTCCTCCACCTCGCCTACTATCAGGCGGACCCGGGCGCGCTGCTCGACATCTCCAAGGGCGGTCTGGAGCTCTCGATGGGCGTGGTGGGCGGGGCGATCACGGGGTCGATCGTGGCGATGCTGCTGGGCGCCCCGCTGGGCCGCTGGCTCCATGCGCTCGCCCTGCCGCTGCTCCTGCTCCTCGGGCTGCTCAAGCTCGCGATGCTGCTCGGAGGCTCCGGGCAGGGCGTGCCCAGTGACTTCACCCTCGCCACGCGCTACCTCGGGGCCGGGCCGTGGGGGTCGCTCGCACCCGAGATCCCGTCGTGGCCCTCGCAGGCGATGGAGGCCGTGGCGACGCTGCTCGTCGGCGGCGTGGCGTGGTGGCTCATGGCGCTGGGCGTCTTCGCCAAGCGCAACGGCGCGTCGTTCTTCCTGGCTGTCGGGCTGTGGGCGACGGCGCGGGCAGTGGTCGCCGCGACGTGGCGCGACCCGGCGGTGCTCGGCTCCCTGTCGGCTGGGCAGCTGCTCGCGATCGGGGTCGCCCTCCTGTGCGCCATCGCCGTTCTCGGGTTCGCCGCCGCGGCGGTCCGCACGGCGATCGCCTCCGACGACGACGGGGTCGCCGCCGAGCGGCTCTGATATAGCGCCTTGTGAGGTTGATGATTCCCTTCGACCTCCGCGGGGAGACCGGCAAGAGGCTATCCGGCAGATGACCGTTGGAGCTAGTGTCCGGC
>JAJYMP010000255.1 GCA_021786915.1 Chloroflexota bacterium | reverse complement strand
GAAGATCCGGGCCTTGAGCGGGCCGATGGGAAAGTGTGACCGGGCACCATGCCAGACGGCGATGGCGACGGCCCCGAACTCCGATTACGCGGGCCGCCACCTTGAAGGTCTCGGCGGCGGCAGCAGCAGCAGCCGCGGCCGATCCCAGAGCGGAAGCAGGTTTCCCCTGTTGAAGGGAGTTGCTCGCCCACGAGAGGCGGAAGCCGTGCAGATCTGGGATGACGCGCAATGACCCGGGCGGCCCCGTGGTGCCGATTCGGATGATCGTGTCACCAGCCCGAGGCCGGCCAACGGCGATGGGTCGATCCGGATCGATGGCCTCGGCCTCGACGCGGAGCCGCTCGACCAGCGAGGTGGGCAGTTCATCGGGGTCGATCGAAATGCGCCCAGGGAGGCGCCGGAGGGTCCGAACGAGGATCGACGCGGTCAAGACAGCACCGGGAATGCCGAGGTCGATGTCGATCGAAACGCTCGCGCCCTCGAGTCGCTGAGCGAGCTCGCTCTGCGGCTGGTCGGTCACGTTCTGCCCGAGGAGAAGCGCGCGGGAGTGATCAGCCGGCACGAACTCCCTCCTCGTCGAAGATGACCGTCCGGCTCGGGGCCGCTACAGCTGATCCAGGGTCGGAGGGCACCCAGACCTGGTCCTGAAACCGCCACCATCCCCATGCCGCCGGATCATTTGGCGGTCGACCGAAGTGCGGGACGATGGCGCTCGTGAAGCCCTCGACGGTGAGCCCGAACCGTCGGTCCGTTGGGGACATCCGCGCGAGTCCGCCATGCGAATGCACCTGAGCGATAACCCGGGCCCCTGCCTCGTCTGCCCAGTCGAACAGTTGGGCGAGGGCGGCGCCACTTATTACGAACTGGTCGGGACGGCGCTCAATTCCGTGCTCGCCGCACAGTGCTAGGACATCGGCATGACTGTCACGACGGGACGAGAGCAGCACCGCACCCGTCTCGAGGCCGTTGTCACCAAACCGAACGACATCGGCGAGCAGGCGCGCCAGCGCAGCCGCCGGTAGTTCGAGACCGGTCATCCCGATCGCCCCTGGTACGAGCGGTCAAGGTGCCCCTGGACGATGTCCACGATCCACAGAAAAGGGTTGCCGGTCGTGGGCCACGGGAACTGGGCGGCCCACTCCGGATGCGATTCGAACCCCTCTTTTGTGAACGGAGCGCAGATATCGAAATTGCCTGGCCGATAGCTCGGCACGACGGGCCACGCGGCCGTGATGCCAAGTGAACCGCCGACGGCGGTTCCGAACTTGACCGAGGGAGGCGCGTCCGGGTATCGGAGCCAGCCGATCCGAACGTAGTACTGCTCCTCGGGGATAGTGCGGGGCCGCATCGTGGCCCACCAAACGCCGGCCTCGCCAGCCGGATCGGCGTCGAGGCGACCGCCATTCTCGTCAAGGTAGAAGGCGACCGCCTCAACGTCCTCGTCGAGGCGCAGCTGGCTCTCGATATCCATCAGGCCCCTTGAATGATCTCGCGGGCGAGGGTGAACTTGACGGCTGCCGCGTGGCCGGCCACGTCGCCGATCGTCCGACCGTCGTCGATCCTGTCGCCGGCGTGAATGAGGTAGAAGAGCAATGCCGGATCCTCAGTCACGCCGAAGCCGCGCATGGCTGCCGATCGGACATCGCCGACCGTCGTGTCCGGTGGCACGTCATCGTGGTAGGGCCCCTCGCCGAGGGGGAAAGTGACCGTTACCTTGATGCTGTCCCTGACCTTGTCCTGTTCGTTCACCACTGGATCCTCCGTTCACTACGGGTTACGCGGCCCATGCTAGCTGAGAGGTTGCGAAGATGTCAACTGGAGTGTACAGTCACGCCGTCGGTGAACGAGAAGGAGGATTCGATGGGTGATCTCGGACGACGCCTGCGCGAAGTCCGTGAACTGAAGGAGTTTTCCCTCCGCGGCACGGCTGCGAAGGCGGGCATCAGTCCGCCATATCTTCAGAAGATCGAACGAGGCGAGGTCAAGCAACCGTCGCCGGCGGTCCTACATCGCCTGGCGGCAGCACTGGCCATTCCGTATCGAGACCTAATGGAGCTTGCCGGCCATGTCGTCCCTCGAGCGGGTCGAGGCGACGCCTCCGTGAATATCCTTGCTCATGCCCTGAATGCAGAGGATCTCTCGGCGGCAGAGGTGGAAGAGCTGGCCCGATACCTGTCCTGGTATCGGCACGAGCGCAGCCGCGAGGGCTGAGGATGACCGGCGATGCCGAGCATCCCGACGAGATTAGCCGGTTGACCCACCGGCTCCTCCTGGATGCTGGCGCGCTCGGACGATTGCCGACCCCTATCGACGACATCGTGGCCGCCGGCAACCTGCGGGAGGCCAGCGAGTCAGTCCTCTCCGATTCCGTCCTCTCGCGCGCACCGCAGTACCTTCGCGCGGCGATCGCTCCCTTTCGCTTCAAGATCCGTGCGTTGCTCGATCGCCGCGAACGCGAGATTCACCTCGACCCCGCCATCGCGATCCACGGGCGACGAAATTTCAATCGACTTCATGAAGTCGTCCATCACATCGCGCCATGGCAGACGGATCTCGTCGTAGTCGACGACGACGTCGATCTCTCGCCGGCGACCCGGCGTTTGTTTGAACGGGAGGCCAATGAGGGCGCCTCGCTTCTGCTGTTCCAACACGACTTCATCCGTCGCATCGCCGCGCAGCACCGATTGGAGATGGCCTCGGTCGTGACCATCGCGGGTCTCTTTGGGGCGTCAATCCGTGCAACATTGCGGGCATTTGCACGGACTCATCATCGCCCCGTGCTTGCGATCGCGCTGGAACCATCGCCGCTGAGTCGCGAACCCCTTCGTTACCGCCGCAATGAGGTCACCGCGTCGCCGTCATGGATTGAGCGATTCGGGCCGCCGAAGGTGCCTGTGGTGATTGCCGACCCGCCCGAGACCTGGCTTCGTTCAGCCGCCGATCTGACCAAACCCGCAGTGGTCGTCGGTGGCGAGGAACTTCGTATCGATCTAGCGGGCAAGCGCCGCGTTGTGAAATATGAACTGGTGAATACGACCTACCAGGTTCTGATCTTGTTCTGGGACCCAAGCGGCTGACACGGTGGCTCAGCGCGAGCGTCGCGGGCCAATCCGCCTGGAGCTAGCCCAGACGGTCGACCGGTGAGGCCTCACGGTGTACCGCGCGGAGGTCGTCATCGAGCAGGTCGACGTACCGACGAGTGACCTGAAGGGACGATGGGCTGTGGCCGAGGATTCGCTGAAGCGAGAACACGTCGCCACCGTTCGCAAGAAACGATCGGGCAAAGGTATGGCGAAGGACGTGAGGTGAGCATCGCGACGCGAGCGTGGTGCGGCGGCTCAGTCGGCGGACGAGCTGCTGAATGCCGCGGGGAGCGAGCGCCCGACCACCGCGGCCGATGAACAGAGCCTCGTCGGGCAGGAGCCTTCCCCGGCGCGCGAGACAATGACGGAGAGCGCGACGGGTCTTTCGGCCAACTGGCACTACGCGCTCTCGTCCGCCCTTTCCCATCACGCGGCACCGACCCTCGATGAGGTCGACGTCGCGAATTCGAAGGTTGGCGGCCTCACTCAGGCGCAGACCCGTATCGAGCAGCAGCAGGACGATCGCCCGGTCGCGCTCGGGCTGCTGAGAACCTGCATCGAGGGTTCTTAGAAGGGCAAGGATGTCGGGTTCCCGAAGGCTAGGAACGAGAAGTTCGGGGACACGAGGAACCGGCACACCCCGAACCGGGTTCGCCGGCAGATCAAGCTCGTTCGCGATCCAGGTCCCAAACGCCTTCACGGTCCGGACGCGGGCGGCCATGCTGCTTGGGGCAAGGCTTCGCGTTCGTCGTGATTGGATTGCCAGCAGCCAGCGCCGCACCTCGACGGGGGCGACGTCCGCGACCGTCGCCCGAACCCCCTCACGCTCGATGAACCGGACGAACTCCCAGAGCATGTCGGCATACCAACTGATCGTCTTCGGGCTCCTGCCGGCGACCTTCAAGGCGGAGAGGTACTCGGAGATGACGTCGGCAAGCGCGAACTCGTCGAGTCTGGGAACAGCGCTTGCGACGGCTACGGCTCGCATGTCTGCAGTTCCAGGTACCGCTTGAAGAGCCGATCCCGAACCTCGTAACGGCCGCGGTGCCCGTTGGCGAGCCGGTCGATCTGGCCCTTCGACGCAAGACGGCGCAGCGATTGCCGGGCGGCTCCCGGCCTCACTCCGCGTCGCGCCGCCTCGGCTTCGATGTCGCCCGAGGGGCGCGGCTCGGTGCTGCGGGCGACGACGGCCACAACCTGGCGGTCGATCGGGGACATACCGGCCCAGCGAGCGGCGAAGATCTCCTGGCTTACGGAGGCAAACGCTCGCTCGAAGGCGACCGCGAACTCGGCCTGTGTGACCCGCCCGTTGCCCGCGGCGTCAAACGTGTAGTAGCCGAGCTTCTGAAGGTAGTAGGGTCGTCCGCCGGCGAGGTCCACGATCTCGGCGACCACGTCGGGGTCGAATCGAACGGTTGTTTCCGCGAGCGGTTCGGCCAGGGCTCGCGCGGCGTCCGAGTCATCGAGCGGACCGACAGTCAGCGGCTCGAAGAACCGGACCAGCGGCTCGTGAGCCGATCGCACCTCCGTGAACAGGCCTGGGGACGCCGCCACGATGAATGCGAGCGGCAGGTCGGCCGCGTAGAGCTCGAGGGCACAGGCGCGCAGGCGCAGGAGCACGTCCCCGGTCTCACGCAGCAGGTCGACGTCATCGAGCAAGACGACCACGGACCGGTCCTCGTCCGCGCGGTGCTCGACGAGTCGTCGCAATGCCGCGCGCAACTCCCTCTCGGAGTTCGGGGCGGTCCGGCGGAACCGAGCGTCGGCGATTCCGATATCGACGCCCAGCTCCACGTCGAGACGCCGCGGCCAGTCCGTCCCAAGTTCGGCATCGATCGCCGTGACGAGACCGGCGAGGAACTCGTCCGCCGACTGCGGGTATGCCATCGAAAGGACGACGGCGTCGCCAGCCTGCTGTCGCAGGCGTCGCCAGTGCATCAGGAGCGTCGTCTTGCCGATCGCCCATTCGCCGAGCAGCGCCGTGTGCTGCGGCTGGCCCTCGCGGGTCCGCGCAACGCGCGCCTCGAAGGCAGCCGTCTCGCGCTCGCGCCCAGCCAAGAGCGGCGGGAGGATCCCGCTACCAGGTCGGAACGGGTTCGTCGATCGCGTTTGTGACAATTGTTTCAAGTCCTGTAACAAAGCCGCCTGAGATCGTTCGGCCGAGGGACGCCGGTGGGCGCCGCCTCGGCCGGGTTGTGCACCTGTGGGTCCACACTCCCTACTGCGCGCCGGCCGGGACGCGGAACCAGGAGCGGCTGCGGGCCGCGTTCTGGATGGCGTCGAGGTAGACCTCGCTGTAGGGGACGCTGCCGCGCTCACTGATCTGCCAGAGGCAGCTGAGCATCGCGCTGGCGACCATCAGGTTCGTCACGAGGAGCTGCGGATGTTCGGCCGCCATTGCCTGGCAGCCGTCGCCGCGCGGTTCCTCTACAGTGGCCATGCCGATCTCCGGGTGGATCTCGGTCAGATGGCCGTCCACGGACCAGCCGTCACGGCGGCGGACGAGCTGGACGTTGCCGTCCGTCTCGTCGTTGCCGCCGCTGATGAGCGTCGCGTCGTCGAGCGATCCGAGATGTCGATCGACGAGGGCCCGCGCCCGGTGGTTGTCGACCGCGAGGAGGACGATGTCTCCCTCGCGGACGATCGACCGGACGTTGGTCTCGTCGAGGAACTCGGGGATGGCCTGGACGGCGAGCCCATCGTCTCGTGCGACCCGGGCCAGGGCCTCGGCCTTGTTCGAGCCCAGATCGCTGGTCGAGCAGGCCTGTCGCGATCGGTTCCCGGGCTCGAAGACGTCGCCGTCGACGAGGACCAGGAGCGAGCGCGGTTCGGGCCGGTTCGCGAGGTAGCGGACGAGCGGCGGGAGCAACTGGCTCCCGATCCCGCCGCAGCCGACGAGGACGATCCGGTCAGCCATCGGCCGTGCCTCCCTTCTCGCTCGAGCCGGAGACCGGCACGAGCCAGTAGCTGAGGCGGTAGCCGAGGGCGGTGGCGAGCTTGCTCGCCTTCTCGATCGCGTCGTCGAGCTCCCGTCGACTTGGCTTCGAGATCTCGTCCGAGGGCTTGAAGCCCCGGGCGAGGTACTCCTTGATCGACGGCTTGCCCTTGAGGCGGGGCGGCGGCGCCAGCTTCACCTTCCGGAGCCAGTCGTCGGGTGGCTCGGCGAGGCGCCGAGGCCGCTCGATGAGCTGACCGGTCTTCAGAGAGAAGCGGATGCCGTCGACGACGATCGCGGCCGAGTAGCCGAGCCGTCGTTGATCGAAGTCGCCGACGACGACGTGGAGCCCATCGAGCTCCGCCTCGTCGTCCTCGTCGATCGAGCTCGCATAGGCGCCGAAGCCCCCATGCGAGTGGATCGTCCCCACGAGTCGACCGCCGGACGGCACGTCGCCGTCCGCCAGGTCGAACTTGACCGAGACACTGGACACCTTCTGGGCCGGCACGACGAGGTCGAAGCCTGCGTCACGCCAGACCAGGAGAACGGCCGCCTCGGTCTTATGCAGCCGGTAGACGGCGCGGAAGAAGCCGACCGCGCGCGCCATCAGGTCGGCTGGGACCTTGGGCAGCGCGTAGTCGACGAACTCCCTGCCCTCCGGCAGGTGGGCGATCCGGCCGACCTTCGTCTGGCTCAGCCCGAGGAGGCTTCGCTTCCGCAGGTAGAGCCCGTCGCGAGCGACGACGAAGGCCGGCAGGGTCGCCCCCTCGAGCGATGGACCGGCTTCGAGGATCGGAAACATCACGCACCTCCGGCCCGTTCGGGCAGGCGGTGGATGAGTTGGACCAACCGCTCGAAGCGGCGTCGCTCGTAGACGAGCTGCTCCCGGATGGGACCCGCATCCCGGAAGACGTGGGCGAGCACCGTCAGTGCGGCCTCCTCGAAGAATCGATCGGGCAGCGGTGTCGCTCGTTCGCCGAGAGCGGGAGCCATCCAGGCGCTGAGATTCCGAGAGCGGACCTCCGGCGTCCGGATGAGGTGGTCACGAAGCGAGGGCATCGGGCTCACCTCCGTCCGCCATAGGTTCCGGGGTCAGGACCTCGGCCTCCGCCGGTTCCTCCGGCAAGGGTGCCCCGGCCGGCAGATCCGTGATCGCGAGTCCGGCCAGCTGCGCCACGACCTGGCGGAGGGTCCGCCAGTACGGGTCGTATTGCAGGGACAGGGCCGCGAGCGGATCGCGCCGGGAGCGGGATGCCCAGGCCCGGAAGCCGCCGTTGAAGGGCAGCGGGTGCCGGCGGAGATCCTGGTTGAAGCGGCTCGCCCAGAACGCGCCGATCAGTGCGTCGACCCGTTCGCCGACGCTCGCCCCGCTGACCCGGACCGACCCGAGACAGACGACGCCGTCGTCGTTCGTGTTCGGCAGGGTCGAGCAGAGGAGCGTCGCGTCGAGGGACGCGACCGGCTGCGTCCGGAAGTACGTGGCTAGTCCCTCGACCTGGTCGCCGATCGTCCAGACGACGAAGACGACGTACGGCAGCGCGAGCCGATAGGTGGTCGGCTCGCTGTCCCGGCGTCGGCTGGCGTGGTACTCGATCGTCCGCCGCGACGGGGGCTGCTCGACGACGAAGACCTGGCGGTCCGTCGTCCCCGAGCGGATCCAGAAGCGGCAGCCGGTCGGCAGCCGAGGGGTCATGGCGACCTGAGCTGTCGTGAGTTCGGTCATGAGGTCCGGGAGCGTCACCTCCCGGTCGATGACCTCCGTGATCAGGCTCACGAGGTCGCCCTCGATGCGCAGGAACGTGCGCGATTGCATGGCGTTCGAGCTCCCTTCTGCTGCGGGAGCCCGGAACCGGGTGGGAGGGCCACCGGCTCCGGGCCTCCGCGCTGGCTGGCGTCAGGCCCCCAGGCCCTTGACGCCGGCCTGCTTCTGGAACTCGATCTCGTCGCCCGGGCGGACGACGT
>JAJYMP010000767.1 GCA_021786915.1 Chloroflexota bacterium | reverse complement strand
CCTCTCCCTCGTCACGGAACCTTGGACAGTCCCGAGACTAGGGCTGCTGGAGGGTCGGGGGTGGGGCCATTTCAGAGCATCACTGCACGCTCAGCGGTGGGGCCAGTTCTGAACGTCATTCCCATCGGTGAGGCACTGGGCCGATCCGGGTGAGTGGGAGACCAATTTCGCCGGACTCGCCAAGTCAACCGACGCAGGCCAGACCTGGGAAGCATTGCCCGGGGTGACGTGGCCCGGAACCGGGAGCTTCCAGCAGGTCAGCGTCGCGAAGGTCGACGGTGAGCTCTACATGTGGGGGATTCCGGCTGGTCGCCTCGGGGGCGTCCAGCTCATGAAGGTTGCCGAGAAGGAGGTCGAGCAACTCACGTCCTACCAGTACTTCGCCGGGCCGGCTGCGGACGGAGAGCCGACCTGGTCGGCTGACGCTGGCGACGCGAAACAGGTGATTGATCGTCAGACAGGCGAGCTGTCGGTGATCTGGGACGCCGATCTCGGCCGGTGGCTGATGTCGACGATGGCCGACAACTCGGATGCGGTCCTCTACGAGGGGATCACGCCGTGGGGCCCGTGGAGCTCCGCGATTCCACTCTTCACGCAGGAGGAGCTGCCCGGCCTCTACGCGCCGTTCCTCAACGCCGCGTTCGTCGCCGACAAGGGCCGCACCATCTATTTCGGGATCTCGGTCTGGGGTCCCTACAACGTCTTCTGGTATCGGGCCCGCCTCAGCGGGGGGAGCTGACGGCCGTTTCTTTCCGCAGCTGCGGAGCCGTTCAACGAAGGAGGAGGTCGTCAATGGTTCGCCGATTCGGCCTGCGCTCGATCATTGCGGGTACGATGGTCGTCGCCCTATTCGCCTCGGCATGCAGCCCGAGCGCGACCCCATCGGGCGGCTCGAATGCCGCCACGGCGACCCCCGCCGCTGGGGCGAGCGACGCGGCAATTGGCCCCAAGGTTGAGGTCGTGTTCTGGCAGCGCCAGTTCGAGGACTATCAGCAGGCCTGGTTCAAGAAGCAGGTCGCGGCATTCAACGCCGCCCACCCCGCGATCGAGGTGAAGTACACCGCCGTTCCCGGTGACGCGTGGGACGCCAAGCTCAAGGCCGCCCAGGCCGCGGGCAAGGTTCCGGACGTCCTGACGACCAACTACGGCGCGATCAAGCCCGGTGTCGTGAACGGCCAGTTCGCGAAGCTCGACGGCCTGATGAAGCCTGAGGCCTTCGCCGACATCGCCGACAATGTCAAGGACTTCGTCAGGACGAAGGACGGGTACTTCGGATATCCGATGCTCGTCGAGCCATCGACCGTTCTGTATTACCGAAAGGATCTGTTCACCGCGGCTGGTCTCGATCCAGCCAAGCCGCCCAAGAACTGGGATGAGCTGATCGCTGACGCACGAGCTCTGACCAAGGGCGGGGTCTATGGCATGAATATCGCCCAAACCGCCCCGGATCTCGGCTGGTCCAGTTGGGGCCTGCAGTACAACGCCGCCGGGCACCTCCCGATCGCCGACGACTGGTCGGCTCCGAGGGCGACAGATCCGGCCTACACGAAGCTGCTCCAACTCTACCAGACGCTCTACACCGAGAAGCTGATGCCGCAGGAGGCGACCTTTCCGTATGCGGACGCGTCGTTCTACGGCCAAGGCAAGGTAGCGATGAGCGCCGGAGGTTCGTGGGAGATCGGGCAGCTCAGCGCCGACTTCAAGGACACCCTCGCCAACACGGCAATCGCCGCCTTCCCCTCGGTTGATGGAGATGCGACGAAGCCGACGTCAACTCTCGGCGGCTGGACCCTGACCATCGACGCCAAGTCGAAGGTCCAGCAGCAGGCCGCCGACTTCGTGTCGTGGCTGCTCGCCGGCGACCCGGCGATCATGACGGACTTCTTCAAGGCCGCCGGATACTCCAAGTACTCGCCCCGCGCTTCGGTGGCCGCGGCTCTCGCGGCCGACCCGGATGCGTCGCGCAATCCCTATCTTGCGATCGTGTCGAGGGATGTCCTGCCGTACGCCAAGGCCGAGCCCGCCTATCCGTGGGACGTCAGCATTGCCTTCGGGACTGCGATCGAAAAGGCCATGAAGGGTGGCGACATCGATGCGGCTCTCGCCGAGGCTGATAAGGCGATTGCCGATGTCATCACCAAGCAGAAGCTCGCGGGGACCGCACCCTAAGGCGCTGTTCTCCTCCTCTACCGGTACCGGGGCCCCCAGGGCCTCGGTACCGGCTTTCGCTCAGGAGGACGACGTGTCAGGCATCCAAGGTGGCGCTGTTCAACCCGTCGCCCAAGTCGGCCTAGCCTCTCGCGCGACCGTCCGCCGCCGCCCGGGTTCGCTGTTGCGTGACAGCAGGACCGCCTACCTGATGATCGCGCCGATGGCGATCCTGCTGTCCATCTTCGTGATCTATCCCCTCGCCTATGCGCTCTATCTGAGCATGTTCGAGATCAGCTTCTATCGGGATCCGGTCTTCGTCGGGCCCCAGTTCTACGGATATGTCCTCGACAGCCCGCGGTTCTGGAACGCGATATCGATCGGCCTCCGGCTGGCCGTCATGGTCGTCCCGGTCATGCTTGTGATCGCATTCTTGATCGCGTCGCTCATCCGAACGCTCGGTCGGCGTCTGGCGGGATTCCTCAAGACGACGATCTACCTGCCAACGGTCGTGTCCGGCGTGGTTGCCTCGGTCGTCTTCACGTTGATGTACCGCCTGGATGGCGGCTTGGTCAACGGGGCCCTCGGCGTTGTCGGGATCGGGCCGTTCGCCTACCTGTCCAGTCCAGACCTCGCCCTGCCCGCGATCGCCGTGCCGGCGATCTGGCTCGGGATTGGCGTTTCGTCGCTGATCATGCTCGCCGGGATGCTCGACATCCCGGAGAGCTATTTCGAGGCCGCCGAGCTCGAGGGCGCAGGCTTCCTGGCTCAAACCCGCTACGTGACGATCCCGCTGCTCAGAAACATTCTGCTGTTCCTGTTCGTGACCGGGTTCATCCTCGCAATGCAGCAGGTGGACCTGCCGCTCGTGATGACCGGGGGCGGACCCGTCGACTCGACGATGACGCCGAACCTCTTCATCTTCACGCAGTTCAAGGACCCGACACCGTACGCGACCAGCTTCTCCCTGACGGCGGCGCTGATCCTGTTCTTCGTCCTCGGCTCGGTCAGCGCACTCATCTTCCGTCTCGTTCGGTCCGAAAAGGCGGTGGATGCGTGAGGCGACCCTTAGCGACGCGGATTGTCCAAGGTGCGCTGGTCATCGTCGTCGTGGCATCAGCGCTCCTTCCTGTCGCTTGGATGGCGATCGCGGGTTTCAAGAGCAAGACGGAGGTGGTCGCGACGCCCTTCCAGTTCTTCCCGAAGGTCTGGGAACTGGACAACTATGCCCAGATCCTCGGCGATCCCGTCTTCGTCCGGGCGATGACGATCACGTTCGTGGGCGCCGTGATCTTCACGATCCTGAGCCTCCTCGTGAACTCGACTGCGGCGTATGCATTCGCGCGTCTCGAGTTCCGCTTCAAGCGGGCGCTCTGGGCGTTCTGTATCGTGCCGCTGTTCATCCCGGCGTTCGCGATCCTGGTGACCTCGTTCGTCGTCGTATCGAACCTCGGCATGCTCGATTCTCTGGCTGTCCTGATCATCCCGGGCGTGGCGTCCGCTTACCAGATGTTCTTCATCCGCCAGTTCTATCTCGGGATCCCGGTGGCCCTCGAGGAAGCGGCGATGATCGACGGGGCCAGCCGCTGGACGATCTTCCGCCGCATCTTCCTGCCTCTGTCGCGGGCGCCGTTCGTGGTCGTCGGCGTCGCCTCGTTCCTCGCCTACTGGAACGCGTACGTCTGGCCGATCCTCACGATCCAGAACCCGGACCTCTTTCAGATCCAGCAGTACATCGGCACCTTCCGCCAGGAGCGTGGGAGCGAGTGGGGGCTGCTCATGGCGGGCAGCTTCCTCTCCGCCCTTCCGCTGATCGTCATCGTCCTGATCTTCCAGCGATACATCGTCAACGGCGTCCGCATCTCGGGCCTGAAGTGAGCCTTCCGGCTGCATGACACTCCGGGTTTCGACGGCGTCCCTGACGCTCGAGGTCGACGAAGAGACGGGCGCGATCGCCACTCTGCACAACCGTCCAGCGGGTCTCGACTTGATCACGAGGCGGCGGCGGGAGCCACCATTCCGGTTGGGCCTGGCCGGGCACGAGGTCGTGACGACCGTGCTGGCCTGCAGAGCCGTCCTGCATGACGGCCGAATCTCGATCGAATGGGACACCGACCGCGCGGTCACCCTCGTTGCCGACATCGCAGCGGGCCGCGACGACATCCGCATCCACGTGTCGGCCACCAACTCCGGGGGCGCAACGATCGACCGGATCGAGTACCCGATCCTCGACGGGGTCGGGCGCCTCGCCGGCCCCGGCCACGACACTCTGATCCACCCTCATGCGACGGGCATGCTCTTTCACGATCCCCTCGACCTCATCGAGCCGGATCCTGACAACCGCCGCCGCCTCGCCTCGTCGCCGTATCCGGAGGGCTTCGCCGGCTCGACGATGCAGTTCATGGCGTACGCGGCCCGCCGTCGCGGAGGGTTCTACCTCGCCACCGAGGATCCGGCCACGAACCTGAAGTGGTTCAACGTCTTTGCCTCCGGTGACGGCCTCGCACTCTCGATCGTCCACAAGGTGGGCTTGCCGACGGCCAGTGCTTCCTTCAGTCCGGACTATCCGGTTGTCCTGGCCGCGCTCGCGGGTGGCTCCTGGACCGATGCGGCCGACCGGTATCGGACGTGGGTTCTCGATCAACCCTTCGGGGCGGCCGCGCCGAGAGCGTCCTGGTTGCGCCGCGCGGTCGGGATCTCGACGTTCGGGATCAATGCGCGCCACGATCGATCGGCTTGGCTCGACGAGATCCATCGAATCGCCGGGACGCCGGTGTTCCATGTCCTTGGCCCGAATTGGGCGCGGACCGGACAGGACTACCAGAGCCATCTTCCGAAAGGTCGGGGCGACTGGTTCCCGGCATCCTTCAACGACGCCAACCTGGCGACGATCCGCCGCAATGGCGATCGGTGGGCGCCGTTCGAATTCGACCTTCTCTGCGGCCACGACCCGGCCCGACCTGAGCCCGTCCTCGAGTCGCGGATCGTCCACGACCCCGACGACGTCACGCCGACCGACGCCGGTCTCCTGGGCTTTCCCTTGATGTGCGCGGGAACGGACTACTGGCACGACTTCCACGCAGAGCGCGACGCACGACTCATCGCAGACCACGATCCGGACGCCTTGTACTACGACATCTCCGTCAGCAATCTCCTCATGGAGTGTCTGGCGGCGAACCACCGCCATCTCCCGGGCGCCGGAGCGAACATCATCGAAAGCTTCCGGAGGATGTACCGCGATACTGCGACCGCCACTGCGGCCGCGAAGGGAGCGGAGGTTCCTTCCGGCACCGAAGTGATGACCGAGGTGTTCCGGGCGCAATTCGACTACTACCAGGCGCGAGCGGAGGCGGGCCCGTACGCGCCATTCGAGGCGGCCCCATTTCGCGACTGGGTTCTCGCTGGCCGGGCGGAGAAGATCCCGCTCTTCACCTACGTGTTTGGAAGCCGGTCGCCAGTGCGGATGGACGGTTGGTCGAAGCTATCCGCGGGAACCGGCGACCTCTTCTACTGGACGGCCGCCACGGTGCTCCTGAATGGTGGGCTGTTCGAGCTCAACTACGAGTTCAGCCCGCTCGAGGATCTCTCCGGCAGGTCGGACGAAGCCGCGGAGCACTACTACCCGTTCGCCGAGCGCCATGACCCGATCGACCCAGCCAAGGCGTCATTCGTCCGGACTGTCGCTCGGACCCGGATCGGCCCAGCCAACCGGTTTCTTGCGGACGGCGAGATGCTCCCGGCACCGCCGATCGATGCACCGCCGATCACGCTCGATTGGCGCGCCTGGAACATGAGCATGAAGGACGTCCACTACGACACGCACGGCGAAATGACGGTCCCAAGCGCCCTTGCGACCGCGTGGCAAGTCGATGGACGGACCGCCTGGTTGGTTGCCAATATCGCGCCCTCGCGCCAGACGATCCGCGTCGACGGGCGCGCCGTCGACATCGGCGGCCGAGACATCGTTCTGATCGAAGGCTGACGGCGGAAACCCGGCGGCACCCGGACTGAACCACACCCAGGAAGGTGGCGATCACGTTGGAGAGCGTTGAGTTCCTCGTTGGAAGCCCGATGTCCGGGTTGCCGCTGGTGCGCGACGCGACTTCGCGCCGAGTGTCGAGTTGGGATCGCACCGGCGGCAACGACGACCGCCTCCACATCCGGCCGGGAGAGCAGGCCATCCTCCTGGAGACCGAGCGACCGGGCTGCATCCGCCACATCTGGGTGACGATCGCCTGCGACGAGCCCGACTTCCTCCGCAAGATCGTCCTCCAGGCGTGGTGGGACGGCGAGGCCTCGCCGAGCGTCCATGTTCCGATCGGGGACTTCTTCGGGATCGGGCATGGCCAGACCCGGAACTTCGTCTCCCTCCCACTGCAGATGAGCCCCGAGGACGGTAAAGGCTTCAACTGCTGGTTCCCGATGCCGTTCGCCCGGTCGGCCCGGATCACCGCGACGAGCGAGTGCGCCGAGCACGAGGTCCTCTTCTACTACTACATCGACTACGAGGAGGTCGACGGAGTCCCGAGCGACATCGCCTACTTCCACGCCCAGTGGCGCCGCCAGAACCCGACCGACGGGATCCCGGAGAGCGGCCTGACGAATGAGGAGTACGAGTTCGGCGGGCACAACAAGACGGGCGACGGCAACTACGTGCTCCTTGAGGCCACCGGCCGCGGCCACTACGTGGGCTGCAACCTCAACATCCACAACCTCCGGGCTACGGACCAGTGGAACTGGTACGGCGAGGGCGACGACATGATCTTCGTCGACGACGAGCCGTTCCCACCGAGCCTGCACGGCACGGGAACCGAGGACTACTTCAACACCGCGTGGTGCCCCACGCAGGGGTACTCGGCGCCGTATCACGGGATCACCATGCCGGGTGGCCCGAATTGGTCCGGCAAGATCTCGCTCTATCGGTTCCACATCGAGGACCCGGTCCGCTTCCGGCGGTCGATCCGGGCGACAATCGAGCACGGCCACGCCAACCACCGGAGCGACGACGTGTCGAGCACTGCCTACTGGTACCAGCAGGAGCCGCACGCCCCGTTCGACCTTCTGCCCGTGGCCGACCGGCTGCCGCGCGCCGACGGCTGAGCGGTGGCGTCGTCCTGGACGGACCAGCGGAGCCGGTCCTTCGACGCGAGCCACGCCGCGGTTGCATTCCCGCTGGGCGGGATCGGGACCGGCAACGTCTCGATCGGCGCGCGGGCGACGTGCGCGACTGGGAGATCTTCAACCGCCCAGCAGAGGGCAATCTGATGCCAACACGTTCTTCGCGATCCGCGCGGCCTGGCCGGCCTGACCCGGCTTCCGCAGCTGGATCTCACGCGAGTATCTATGGGTGGTGACCCCGGCGGGTGGGTCGGGTGAGGCTCAGGCGCTGACTGCGTCGGTTGGCGCGAGCGCGACGTAGCGGGGCGGCTCGGCGATGTCCGCGGCCTTGAAGATCGCCGCCTGGCGCGGGGTGAGCTCGGTCCGCTGGAGAACGTCCCCGGCGGGGCCTGCGAAGCGCACGAGGTGGCGCTTCTCGAGCTCGAGCCGGAGGTTCCGCCAGGTGTCGCCAGCCGCCTGCTCGGCGATGCGGACCAGGCGCAGGGCGAGCCAGCGCCAGACCAAGACCACCATGAATGACCCCGAAGGAGGACAGCGATGAAGATCCTTGTCGCCTACGCGACCCGACATGGCGCGACCCGGGGGATCGCCGAGCGGATCGCCCGGACGCTCGAACGACCTGGGCTCGAGGTCACGCTGCGGCCGGTCAACCAGGCGGGTGCGGTCGGCGAGCACGACGCCTTCGTCATCGGCGGCGCGGCCTACATGTTCCATTGGTTGAACGAGGCCACG
>JAJYMP010000485.1 GCA_021786915.1 Chloroflexota bacterium | reverse complement strand
CGCGCTCGTGCCCGCGCCGCTGGATTCGCTCGTGTCGCCGCCTCCCGGCGCTTAGCAAACGAGCAGTGTCGGGTCCGTGCGCGGCGGGCCGGCTGGGTTCGCTCGTACCGCCGCCTGGCGGCGAAAGGAGCGAAGTTCCCGTGATAAGCGCCGGGGGGCGGCGATACGAGCGACTGGCGCCTGACCGGGCGCCGAACCGCCGCCGATGCCCGCGCGGAACCGCCGCCGATGTCGTCCCAGAACGAATGGCCCGTTTCGGCACCCCCGCGCCCCGCTATCCTCCTCTGGTGCTGCACGGACCCCGCTCGATCGGCGCGGCGCCGCGGATCCTGATCGTCGACGACGACCCGAACCTGCTCGTCATCCTGGCCGAGCAGCTTCGCTCCGACGGCTACGACGTCTGGACCGCGCGCGACGGCGAGGAGGCCCTGCGGCGGCTGGGCGCGGCGTGGCCCGACCTGCTCATCATCGACATGCTCATGCCCCGCATGGACGGGCTGACGCTCGCCCGCGAGGTCAAGGCCCGCGCCGACCTCCCGATCATCGTCCTCTCGGCCATCGACACGGCCGATTCCAAGGCGGACCTCCTCGACGAGGTGGCCGAGGACTACGTCACCAAGCCCTACCACTACCCCGAGCTCCGCGCCCGCGTCACGCGCGTGCTCAGGCGCCTGGGCGACCGCGTCCCCCGCCAGCGGCTCGTGCTCGGGCCCAACCTCGCGCTCGAGCTCCACCGCCGCGAGGCAATGGTCGGCGACAGCACGGTCCAGCTCACACCCACCGAGTCGCGGCTCCTCTACGCGCTCGCGGCCAACCTCGGCCAGACCGTCACCACGGAGACCCTCCTCGCGCGCGGCTGGGCGGACACCGAGGACGCCGACCCGAGCTATGTCTGGGTGACCATGCGCCGGCTTCGCCAGAAGGTCGAGCTCGACCCCAACAAGCCCGTGCACCTGCTGACGGTCCGGGGCATCGGCTATCGGCTCGTGGGCGCCCCCGACCCGGCCCGCGCGTGAGCCGCGAGGACCGCGCGTGAACTTCGACAGGCGCCCGGACACCTCGCCGCCGCCGTATCGCGCGGGACGCCTCTCGTACCGCATCCGGCTCACGCTTGGCCTCATGATCGCGGGCGTGCTGCCGGTGCTCGGGTTCGGGGCGGTCACGATGCTGTTCGTGGGCTCGACCGACCCGGGCGCCACCATGGCCCGCGTGCTGCTGCTCGCCGTGGCGGTCTCGGTCGCCTTGGCGCTGCTGCTGGCGCTGCTGCTGGCCGCGGAGCTGTCGTCGCCCCTGCGGGCGATCGCGGACTCGGTTGAGCGCGCCGCCGCCGGCGAGGAGCCCACCAGCCCCGAGCTCCCCGGCGACGACGAGCTGAGCCGCCTCGCCGAGAGCCACGGCCGCCTCGCCCGGGACCTCGCGCGCCGGGGCCGGGAGCTGCGCCGCGTCCTCGACATCCTGGAGACCACGACCCTCGGCGAGGCACCGGGCGCCCTCGCCGCCCTCGCCGCCGATGCCGCCCGGGGGGTGTTCGGGATGATCGACTGCGAGATCCTGCTGATCGACCCGCGCGAGATCCCGTACGAGGCGCCGGTCCCCGGCGAGCCCATCCCCGTGCGCGCCGCGCTGATCGCCAACGGCGAGGCGCAGGGGATCGCCATCGGCCACCTGCCGGCCACCCGCCCCTGGGAGCGCGCCGACCAGGACCTGCTCGAGCTGTTCGCGGTCGAGATCGCCGCTGCCGTCCGCAATGCCGAGCTGTACGCTCGCGTCGAGCGGCAGAACCGCCAGCTGGTCGAGCTCGACGCGGCCAAGGATGACTTCCTCCGGGGCGTGTCGCACAACCTCCAGACGCCCCTCGCGAGCATCCGCGGCTACGCGCAGCAGCTCGAGTCGGAGTCGTCGGACCGCCGCCTGGGCATCATCACCGAGCAGGCCGACCGCCTCTCGCGCATGGTTCGCCAGCTGCTGACCGTGAGCCGGATCGAATCCGGCGCGCTCCGGTCCCGCCAGGAGGTGTTCGCCCCGGCGACGCACATCCGGCGCACGTGGGAGGCGCTGGGCGCGGCCGAGGTCCCGTTCACCCTCGATGACCGGGCGCAGGGCTGGCTGGCGGTCGCAGATCCCGACCAGCTGGACCAGGTGCTGTGGGCGCTGCTCGACAACGCGGTGTCGTACGGCGGTCGAACCGCGGTGGATGTCCGCGTCTCGGCCGATCCGGACGGCGGCCGCCTCACGATCACGATCGCCGACCTCGGCCCGGGTGTGCCCGACGCCGACCGCGAGCGGCTGTTCCAGCGCTTCGAGCGCGGCGCCGAACGCCCCACCGGCGAGGGCAGCGGTCTCGGCCTCTACGTCTCCCGCGAGCTGTGCCGGGCGATGGGCGGCGAGTTGGTCCTGGAGCCCGCCGCCCCCGACCGCGGCGCCGCCTTCACGATCTCGCTCCCCGGAGAGGCGCCCGAGGAGAGCTGACGCCGGTGTCCCGGGGCACCGGGTCCTACCCCACCTGTAAGGGGCGATGCAAGGTCGGGGCGCGACACTTCGGCCGCACCCTTGGGGAGAGCCTGGGTGGGAGAGTGCCGATGAGTCTTGTCTTCCATGCGTTGCGCCCGTGGATTCGGGCGCGAGCCGGAACCAGCCGGGGTCAGTCGTTGGCGGAGTTCGCCATCATTCTCGTCCCAACTATGCTGTTGCTCTTGGGCGCGATCCAGTTCGGAGTCATCTGGGCAACCCAAGTTGGCGTCACGAACGCAGTGCGGGACGCGGCGCGTGAAGCATCACTCGTCCAGCCGAAAGCCGATTCGGCCGGGACGATCGACACCGCGACCGAAACGGCCTATGGGAATTCGGTGAAGACGAACAAGCTGCTAGCTGGCTTGGTCGCACAGGTGCCGTTCTACAGCTCCGCCAATCTGCAGGCAGCGACGGTCTGCTACACGAGCTTCACCGATGCTTCCGGTGCGCTGGCGTTGGAGACCACGGTCTCTGTTACGTACGCACACGCCATCTTCGTGCCGCTGATCGCGGGCGTGCTGGGAACCAACGGTCTCGCGACCACGAGCACGATTTCAATCCCCGTGGGCCTTACGGAGCCTTACAGCCTGCCCGCTGACGGAACAAGCGGATGCTCCTCGTGACCGGGCTTAGGCGCTCATTCATGGATCGCGGCGGCCAGACGCTGGTCGAGTTCGCCATCGTTCTCCCGGTGTTCCTGCTGATCGTATTCTCGGTAATTCAGTTCGGCTTCCTCATGGGCGGGCAGGATGCAATCTCCAATGCTGTACGGGAGGCGACTCGCTACGCATCGACACTCCCGGTGGCGAATACGACCGACGCCGGATCATGCTCGACCGGCACGGGGCAGCGTGCCTACAGCCAGCTCTTGACCTCGATGCAAGCGAAGGTCCCGGGATACTCGGCGAGCAACTTGGTCGCGTGCGGGGCAGCGGCACCTGCCTCAAACGTGTCCTACTGCATCCGCCAGAACCCTGACACGACGTACGCGATCTACGTCACCGTAACCGCGGTCTACCGGCACCCGCTCTTCGTCCCATTCGTTGGGGCAATCGTCGATCGACTCGACGGCACTGCCGACAACGCCCTTCGCGGATCGGCCACAGAGCAGATGCGCGTCGAGACATACAACCTTAGCGGGAGTTACCTCGGAGGGTTCTCCACATGTCCGTGACGGTCACCGGTCGCGTCCACGGGTTGAGAGACCGCCACACTCACAAAGACGGACAGATCTTGGTCTTGTTCGCGATCTTCCTCGTCGTCCTCATTGGTTTCGCAGCGATTGCGGTCGATCTCGGGTCGTACCTCAAAGTGCGCCGTGACTATCAGAACGCGGCAGATGCGGCTGCTCTGGCTGGGTCGCCGTTCCTCGTTGGCAGCACGCCCGACCGCCAGACCGCAAGGCACGCGGCCTGGGACAGCTTGATGAGCCAGCTCAACATCACCATCCCCGGGTCACCCTGGACCACCGACACGGCGGCAGCAACGCCCGTGACCGACACCTCGGGAACGTTCAGCATGTGGGTCAGTACGCCGCCAATCAACGCTGGCACGAAGTACCCCGGGAGCTCGACGGGCTCATCTGACAAATCGATCTTCGTCTACGTCCAAGCGCAAAGCCCGTCGTACTTCTCGCGTGTCTTCGGCCTGAATGGCTCTCTTGTCTCCGCGTGGGCCACCGCTGGCAACTTCCCGAGCACGTTTGCCGTCATCACTCTCCGCCAGCCGACTCAGGCCGGCCCCGCCCAGCCCGACATCAACTTGGCAGGAAACAACGTCACCCTGACCGTCATCAACGGGGATGTGGGTGGCAACTACAATATGAAGCTCAACTCGAACAACAACCTCGTTCTCCCGAATGACAGCGAGGCCTATCTCCACGACTACGTCTCCTGCGGGTCGAGTTGTTGGGGCAACCTCCAGATCAATAACGGCGGGATCCCCGCGCCCTTTGCCCTCAAGACGGCCAAGCAGCTCCCAGGGCCAATTCCAGATCCTAACTACCCGCTTCCCACGAGTACGATCGGCGGCCCAACGTCTCCTACCGCTGCATTGCCGTATGGTTTCACGCGCGCGTTTCCGTCGGTCGACAAGAAGTCCTCGAACGGCTCCGTCTTGGTAGGGTCTGGCGGCGACTCTCCAGCAGCCACCAGTGTGACCTCTGTCGGTGGCGTGCAGACGTGCGACGGCACGAAAGCCGTTCGCATCGGGCCCGGTTACTACACCCAGCTGAAGGTCAGCGGCGCCTACTGCGTGATCCTTGACCCGACGTTTACGCACAACTGCATCAGCAACGGCAATGGCTGCACGGATACCCCCACCGCTGTCCCACAGACGCAGATGCCGGGCGTGTTCTACTTCGCCGGCACTAGCTCCGGATCGGGAATCAACATCAGTGGCGGTGGCATGGTCGTGGGTGATGGCGTCACGATCGTCATGAGGCCAACCGGGGATCCGGAGAAAGACGCACTAACTGTTTCCGGTGGCGTTGGTTCGCCATCAATCATGGACTTGAATCGTGGTAAGAGCCCGCTGGCCACCGTTCCCGAGATTTCGGGCGCTTGGACGCGTCGCGGAGCCCAGCCTTACAACTGGTCCGGCACGCAGTGGAACTACACGAACTCCTACGAATCGGACCTGACCCAGACCGGGATTGCCCTGTACATCATGCGGCGCGATCAGCTTGGGCTTATGGGTATCGCCGCTGACGACAACACCAACGTCGTCTCGGCCGGTGGTGGAAGCGCGGCCCTCTCGTGGACGGGCATTACCTATGCCCCTCATGACAACGTCACTCTCGCGGGCCAGCCAGGCCATGACGGAGTCGGGCAGCTTGTGTCGTGGACCTTTACCTTCAATGGTGGGTCGAACGTCACGCAAACGTATTCGGGTCCACTAAGCGGAATCCCAATGCTGATCGAGCCTTACGTCGGACAGCAATAGCCCTAAGAGGCGCAGTCCATCGCGGTACAGTCCATCGCGGTACAGTCCATCGCGGTACAGTCCATCGCGGTGCAGTACGTAGGGCGTCGCCTGCCCGGGCGGCGCGCCGGCCGCGGGCGACGCGACGCGGACGCGGTCGGGTAGTCTCACGGCAGCGCGTGGGCCAGCTGTGACAGGCAACGCAGCGCCGGGCAGGTCCGCCTCACAGGGCTGCCTGAGACACTCGGTCACCGGTAGACCCGGGGAGCGTGATGCCAGAGCCTCCGCTCTCGCGGGGCGCCTCGGAGCGGGTGACGTTCCACAAGTACCCCCCTACCTAACCGAATGGATGGGCTGGTCGTAAGGCCGCGCGCAAGGTTCACTCGGGATAGTCCAACCCGATGAGCGCATACGGCCTGAGGCAACTCGTGCGATCCCGCCACCCGCGCCTGCCCAATCGAAGAGCGAAGGCGCTCGGCCAGTCGATGGTCGAGTTCGCGCTCGTCGTGCCCGTCCTCTTGCTTCTGCTGGGGGCCGCTGTCGATCTTGGGCGGCTGTTCTACAGCTACGTCGCGGTGGAGAACGCCGCCAAGGAAGGCGCGCTCGTGGGCGCCCGCAGCCCGCTGTGCAACACCACCGGCCTCACCATCTGCGCCGACCCGAACAACGTCGTGTGGCACGTCAACCACGAGGCGCCGAACCTCACCGACGGCTCGGGCAACAGCCTGATGACCTCCACGGTGGCGTGCCGGAAGCCTGACGGCGACCTGGTCCAGTCGATCACCGACTGCCTCGACGGGTACACCTACCAGGTCACTGTGTCGATGCCGTTCCAGTTGGTCACGCCGCTCATCTCGAGCCTGGTGCCGTCCTCCTTCACGCTCACGAAGGAGGCGCAGGCAACCGTGATGTCGGACGCGTTCGACCCGTCGGGGCTGGAGGTGCTGATCTGGGCCAACACGAGCAACTCCCTCAACACCTCGGAGATCACGTCCGCCTGCACGGAGGCGGACCCCGTCCAGAGCCCCGACTTCTACTACCAGCCGTGCCAGGACAGCCTCAACACCGACCACTACCTCCAGTTCAACGAGAACTCGACGGTCAGCTACAAGGTTCGCGTCCGCAATACCGGGAACATCAAGCTGACCAACATCACGTACGGGTTCTCGGAGAACGGCGTCAGCTTCGCGGCCCCGAATGACTGCCCCACGCTGCCCACCACGCTGGCCGCCAACTCGGTCGCGGTGTACTGCTCGTTCACTCGGCCAGCGTCCGTGACGGACCCCACGGCCGGGGCGAACGACGACATCGTCTCGGTCCAGACGAGCGCGATGGCGAACGGGCTCCCGGCCGGCACGAACTCGACGGGGACGGACGTCAAGGTCATGCCGGCGCCGCGCCTCGCGGTCAACCTCCTGGCCTCGCCGTGGCGGCTGGGCGGTTCGAGCGGCAACGGGTCCAACGGCAACCCCGCGTTCCCGACGGGCGACCTGACCCTGGACCGAGACACGACTTCCTCCGCGCCCGAGATCCAGAACCCGACCGGCTGGCTCTACCTGTCGGTCCAGAACCAGGGCGGGACGGCCAACAACTTCGCGGTGACGGTCACGCGAGCCGGCACGCCGATCAGCCTGGCCTCGTGCCAGGTGCCCGTGCCCACCTCGCTGGCCGCGACCGGCCAACCCGGTGACACCTGGACGTGCACCCTCCCGCAGTCCTTCACGGCCACCGGGCCATTCGCCTTCGCGGCTTCAGCGTCGGCCACGAACGCCCAGTTCGTCAGCGGACAGCAGCCGTCGGTGACGATCACGACCGCGACCTGCGGCAGCGGCAAGGTGGTCCCGAACCTCGTGGACACCCTCTATCCGACGGCCGACGGCTCGGCCAAGACCGTGAGCCAGGCGCAGTCCGTATGGACCGCGGCCGGCTTCACCGGCGCCCTCACCACCAACCCGTCTGGAGCAGCGGGCACCACCACCGTCTCGCAGCAGTCGCAACCGGCCTACGCGTGCAAGGCTGCGAGCTCGGCCGTCACGGTGACGGCGCCATGAAGCGGCGGCGTGGCGCCGCGCGGCGGCGGACCCGGGGCCAGTCGATGGTCGAGTTCGCCCTGGTCTTCCCGGTCTTCGCGATGCTGGTGTTCGGGCTGATCGACCTGGGCCGCTACGTGTACGTCACCAACGCATTCAACCAGGCCGCCCGCGAGGCCGCGCGCTACGGCTCCGTGGAGCAGTGGCAGTACGCCTGCCCGAGCAGCGTCGGGACGCAGAACCGGCTGACCTGCACCCAGCAGGTGGCAAAGGACCGGATGGCGGCGGCGCCCGCGATCTACAGCGTGGTCGCCACGTGCACCAGCGACGGGACGGCGTCGGTCTCCGCCGCGGCATGCCGGGCGGGCTACCTGCTCAAGGTCGTCGTGCAGACGCCCACGTCGCCGGCGAGCCAGGCCTTCCACCTGTTCACGCCGCTCATCAGCAACCTCGTCGGACCGATCGTCATCTCCGGCCAGGCGCAGGTCGTCGTGCAGTGACGCACACGATCCTCCGCCATGAGTGCCGTCTGGAGGAATCCGCCATGAGCCGA
>JAJYMP010000131.1 GCA_021786915.1 Chloroflexota bacterium | reverse complement strand
CCGATCTCCCCGTTCACCAGGACCGCGATCGCGAGCAGGACCACGCCGAGCGTGATCAGGGCCTCCGGGTGGAGCTCCTCGGTCGCCTCGTTGAACTCGTTGGCGATGACGCTGGCGAGCGAGAACCCGGGCGAGAAGATGGAGGCCGCGATCTTCGGCGAGTTGCCGATCACGAGCGTCACCGCGATCGTCTCGCCGATCGCGCGCCCGAGGCCGAGGATCACGGCCGCCAGGAGACCGGTGCGGCCCATCGGGAGGATCACCTGCCGGACCACGTCCCATCTGGTGCCGCCGAGGGCGAGAACCGCCTCGCGCTGGAGCCGCGGCGTCAGCGAGAAGACCTCGCGCGTCACCGCCGCGATGATCGGGATCACCATGATCGCGACGATCAGCCCGGCCGCGAAGTAGCTCGGGCCGGGCGTCGGGGGGGCGAGGAACGGCACTGCGCCGCCGAGCGCCCCGGCGATGGCCGCCTGCACGGGGCGGATCGCGGGCACCATCACGAGGAGGCCCCAGAGGCCCCACACCACGGACGGCACGGCGGCGAGCATGTCGACCGTCACCGCGACGGGGGTCCGCAGGCGCAGCGGGAGGAACTCGGAGACCAGGAGCGCCACGCCGACCGCGAGGGGGACGGCGATGACGAGGGCGATCGCGCTCGTGAGGAGCGTCCCGTAGATGAACGGCAGGGCCCCGTAGATGGCGAACGACGGCGCCCAGCGGAGGCCGGTGACGAACCCCCAGATTCCGAACCGCTGGAACACGGGGATCGTCGTCGTCACGCTCTCGGTGATCATCAGGGCGATGATCCCGAGGGCCGCGACCGCGACCGCGGCTGAGCCGACCCGGAAGACAGCGTCGCCGGTCAGCCGGCCGCGGCGGCCGAGGCGGGCCGTGGCGGCTGTGGTGTCGGGGGAGTGGTCGGCCAGCATCCGTGCCTCTCGTGGGGATACGCCTCCGACCCGGGCGGAGGACACCGCCCGGGTCGGAGGAGGAGGAGGACCTCCGGGGTCAGGGGAGGAGCGGCGTGCCGCCCCAGGTGATGGACTTGACGGCGGCCTCGTCCTGGGCGAGGAGCCCGGCCGGGACCTGCCCGTAGAAGAGCGGGCCCGCGTCGGCCTGCCCGTCGTGGATCGCCCACCACAGGAAGTCGACGAGCGCCTTGGCGCGGTCCTGGTTCGTCATGACCTTCGAGAGGTCCTTGTAGGAGATGACCCAGGTGGTCCCCGCGATCGGGTAGCCCGTCGGCGAGTCGGTGTTCACGAGGTTGAAGCGGAGGTCGGCCGGGTAGCTCGGGAGGTCGGCTGCGGCCTTGACCGAGTCGAGCGACGGCGTGATGAACGCGCCGCTCTTGTTCTGCACGTCGGCGAACGGGATGTTGTTCTTCAGGGCGTAGGCGAGCTCGATGTAGCCGACGCCGCCGTCGGTCTGGTTGATGCCCTGGGTGACGCCCTCGTTCCCGCTGGCGCCCAGGCCAGTCGGCCACTCGACCGTCTTGCCCGCGCTCTTGGTGGGGTCGCCGGCGCCGACGGTGGTGACCCAGTCGGGGCTCACCTTGGTGAGGTAGGTGGTGAAGATGCTCGTCGTGCCCGACCCGTCGGAGCGGTGCACGACGCTGATGTCGGTGGTCGGCAGCGTGACGCCCGGGTTCTGGGCGGCGATCGCCGCGTCGTTCCACTTGGTGACCTTGCCGAGGAAGATGTTGGAGATGACGTCGGGCGTCATCTTCAGCGGGGCGGCCAGGCCCTTGAGGTTGTAGGCCACGACGACCGCGCCGAACGTGACCGGGATCTCGACCGGCTCGCCCTTCGCGGCGGCCGCCTGGATCTCGGAGTCCTTCAGGAAGGCGTCGGAGGCGCCGAAGTCGACGGTGTTCTCGGTCCAGGCCTTGACGCCGCCGCCCGAGCCGATCGACTGGTAGTTGAGCTTGACGCCGCACTTGGTGTTGTAGTCCTCGCCCATCTTCGAGAGCAGCGGGAAGATGAACGTGGAGCCGGCGCCGTTGAGCTGGCCGTCCCCCTTGGTGCAGCGCGCCGTCGACGCGTCGGCCGACGAGGCGGCGGAGGCGGCCGGGCTTGCGGCGCCTGTCGATGCCGCGGGGGCGGACGAGGCGGGCGCCATCGACGCTGCGGAGCTCGCCGGGGCAGAGCTGGCCGGGGCGCTGCTCAGGGTGCCACCGCCGCAGGCGCTGACCAGCAGGGCCGCGCCCACGAGCCACCCCAGGCGGCGGGATCGGTCTGTCACGTTGTTCCTCCTATCGCGCCGAGCAGGCGCGGACGACTCAGAGCTCGGCTGCCAGACTCGGGCTAATGGGTAAACGTGCGGTTGGCTGCATGTAAACGACGCGTTTACATTCCGAGCCGGCCAACGCCCGCACACACGGCAGACGCGAGCCCGAGCACCCGCGCCGGCAGACGTCCTTCCCGGGCGAGCCCGCCGAACCCGATCGAGGAGCCGGCCCAAGTCGGCCAGGCCGTCGCCTTCCTGCTCGACGTGTCCGAGGTCCTGCGGCTGAGAGCACCGGCGTCCCTCGGCATGGGTTCTCGCGATCTCGGCGGCACATGCCTGGGGGCGGCCGTGTAGCCGAGCTCTCGTCAGGTTGCGTGGAAATCCCTTCTCGCATGACTGGCAGCACGACCTCGTCGGTCAGGCGGCGGACCCTCCGCGGGCTCGAAGCGCGGGACGTAGGACCCGTCGACGAAGCGCTCGCCCCGGAACACCAGGGTCGGCGTCATGCCGCCGTTCGGCGGCCTCCAGGAGTGCTCGAGCCGCTCGAGGACCTTGAACACGAGGTAGAGATCGCGCTCGCGCCGGCGCATCCGCTTGGTCACGTTGGTCCGCAGGCGGACCCCCCGGCCAGGTCGCCTTCGCGCTCCCCGTGGACCCGTCGCAGGCGGTCGGCGCCGCGCTCGCGCCCGGCGCCCGTGTCGACGTGATCGCCGTCCCGAATGCGCTCAGGACCGGGACCTCGGCCGGCCCCTCCGCGAGCGCGCCGGCGACGGCGGTCATGGGCCAAGGCTACCTCATCCTCGCCCTGCGGACCGCGGACGGCCAGCCCCTCACGGCAGCCTCCGCCTCCGACAGCGGCTCCGGCGCCCTCGTCGCGCCCAAGCTCGGCAGCGTCGTCATCGCCATCCCGGCCGCGTCCGAGGCCGCCTTCGCGACCCAGGCCCTCGCGTCGACCTTCTACCTCGCCCTGTCGCAGCCGGAGACGAGCCCGTGAGGCTCGCGATGCACCCGGGCTGGATGCCGATCGCCGGGGCGAGAGCCCAGCTCCGACGGCGGTGACAAACGAGCCGAGACCACCGCAGCGCCGACATAGGACGCTTGCCTGACCGATGCGCTGGGCTTGGGCGAGACCGTTCGCGGCGCGGCGGGGACGACGGCGCCCGACATCCCAGCTTCGCTCGCGGGCTCCTCACTCACACTAACTCCGCATTCATCGCGGGCGGCGACTTCGACTCCCTGCTCCACCTCACCGACTCGGCGAGCGGGCGCGGACCCCGGAGTTCGTCTCCGCCGTCAGGCGATCACGCCGACGGAGGCGTTCGAGCGCCTACCCCAGGTGGTCGGACGGCTACCTGGCCCGGTCGAGCTCATGGACGCGCTCTCCGAGCGCCGGAACGGCGTCGCCCATGCTGGAACGCTCGTGCGAGGTCAGGAGGATGCGATCCTCGGCGAGGTCGGCCGGTACGCCGGCCCCCTGCGTGCGCACCTCGGCAGGGGAGCCGAGGAGCACTGGGGCGTTGCTACCGTCGCGGCGACCGCTCAGCAGATCGCCCGAGCGGACGGGACGGTTGGCGGGCTCACCCAGGATCGAGTGGTCGCCCGACACCCGGACGACGAAACGCGAATCGACCGTCAACCATGCCGCGAAGCGGGCGCCATCGGGTCACAGCGCCATCGGTTCTGCGGCCGGACCCGCAACGCGGCGTCGCGCCGACCTCGACGTCCGGTGGGACCGGTCGAACGCCGTTCGAAGGATTCGCTCGACATGCGGTTCGACGCCGGGGATGGGGGTACCCGGAGTCGCGAGCTCGCGCTCGACCAGCCGCACGAGCAGGGAGTCCAGAGAACCTCGCGTCGCGAGGACCTGCTGCACGAGGGCGTCGAACGGCTCGCCCGACCTGATCATCTGTGCGACGGCAGCAGACTGGCCGGCGACACGGAGGGAGTGGGCGAGGACGGCCATATCTGAGGCCGATCGAGACGGGGTCATGGCATTCACCTGGGCGCTGGTCGTTGGGGGTGCGGGATCCCGCGGCGATAGAGCGATCGTGTGCCCCGCACGGATCGTCGCGTCCGCGCGCTCCCGGCACGCGGGAAGGCTCCCGCAAATGAGTCCGGCGAAGCCCGTCGTGACGGGCTTCGCCGGATCACCGGCCGGGGAGGGGCCGGATCGCCGAGGCGTCGCTCGGGGGTGGGCGACGACCGTAGCAATCGAGGGGCTCCGAACATCGCGAAGGAGGGCTTCGGTGGCGCTGGTCGGGCAGCCTGCTGGCCGCAAGATCCAACGTCTGGCATCCGGTGCTCCCTTGCCACAGGAGGGGGAGTGGCTACGGAGAGCATCGGGCCCCTTCCTGAGCGCCAGATGAGGCCCGGCTAAGAGGTGGTCCCGGAGGGCCTCAGCGGCTCGCCGTCGCGTTGCGACGAGCTGCCCGGCGATACGCCAGGACCCAGCTGATCGGACGTCCACCACGATGGCGTCGGTGACCCGGGCGAAGTCGTCACGGGTCCAGCCGGTCATCGCAGTCACGTTCGCCCGGTCCTTGCCGCCGTCAACCCTGACATCTCAGAAGGGCCCGTCGGGTTGGCTCCGGCACGAGGGGTCACGCGCTCGCGGTGACGCCGGGACTGGCGCGCCGCCATGAGAACGGACGTGCCTCGGCGCGGAGTCGAAGCAGGACCTGACGAGCCGCAACGTAGGCTGCGGCCGCGATGATGAACGTCGCCCCCGACCCTCGCGCAACGCCACCGAGCACGAGGATGGCGGACACGGTCGCTAGGATGACGCCCGCCGCCGACTCAAGCAGCTGGGTGGGAATTCGCCGCGCGCCAACCTTGCGGTCGGAGGACCAGAGGCCCCACCCGGCGGTGAGGCGACCGGCGCAGCACCCGGTCAGGAAGCAGCCGACCCGTCCGATTGCCACGGCGAGGAAGATCCCGGGCGTGATGGCGTCCAGGTACGCGCCGATCGCAATGCCCTGCAGGATCACCGCCAGCCCCGCGGCCAGTGGCCCGGCGACGAGGAAGCCGTCGACCGACCAACCCTCCTTGAGCGACTGCCTGGACGGACCCTTCAGGGCCATGTACCAGGCCTTGGCTCCGATGACGCCGATCACCAGTCCGAGGATCGATGCGAGGGTCGCCGGGCCGGGCGCAAGGCCATGGTGGTCGAGGAAGAGCTGCTGGGAGAGCACCGCCGTGATGATCGCGATGGCCGCGAGCGCTGAGAAGCTGCCCGGCACGACCGCGGGCGTGGGGGCGAGCGGGGCAAGGAGCGCCCACCGGGTTCGGATCGGTGCCGGCGCCATCGGGCGCAGGGACCTGGAGCGCCACGACCACGAGGCCCGGGGCAGATGGAGGTCGGGGGTCGCCGCTCGGGCGCGCTCGGGCCCCACGAGATCGGCGGTGACGTCCCACTCGCCAGGATTGATGTTGTAGATCCATGACGTCGTGGAGACACGGCCGGACCCGGGAACGACCCCGCGCACGGTCTCGGTCACCGCGAAGCTGTCCGCGCTCGAGGGGCGTCCGTTCACCTCTCGTCGACGACCGGTGACCCTGACGAGCGCGTTGTACGGCGGCCCACCCGCCGGACCGGACTCAAACCAATGCGATGCAACGAGGGCCGCGGGCTCATCGGACCCGGCGGCGCCTGACGGGGTCTCATTTGCCGGCTGCGGCAGCACGGTCGCCAGTTCGGGTGCCGGCCGAGCGCGCTCCACGGTCGTTCCGGCCGGCCCGCGGCCGCGTGCTCGTTCGGTTCTCGCTCGTTGACGGTTTGCTCGCGATCGCTGTCCCACGGCTGCTCCCTTGCTGCTGAGCGGCGGTCGTGGCGGCCAGGCCGCTGTGTCAGACGGTGTCCGGCAATCAGTGGTGGTCCGAGTGCTCGAAGCCGCCGGTCTTGTCGTCTTTCACCCAGCGCCCGGGCTCGTCGCGAAACGTGGCTGCACAGGCCGGGTCACAGAACCGGTAGACGACGCCCCGATACTCCTCCGTGATCGTGCTGTCGGGGGCCACGGGCATGCCGCAGACGGGATCCGTCGAGGTGAGGGCGGGGGTGAGGTGGTGCTCGTGAATCATTCGATTGCTCCTCGTAGGGCGGGGCGCCCGCATTGGGCTGCGGTCAAGCGATGGCGGTGCGTGCGTCCCAGCGGGTGACGCCCCAGCAGGCGTCGACGGCGACCCAGGTGCGCGCGGTTCTTAGCACGACAGTGGTCCCGCGAGGTGAGCGCCCGATGAGGACGGTCTGAGACTTCCCGTGTGCCTCGAGCGACTTCGCAGCGGGAGACGGCAGGCGGCGACGCCGATCGCGGGGCGGGCCGATCAGCCGCCGATGGTCGGCACCTTGGCGGTCCTCGAGCCTCAGGTGCCCTTGATCGGGAGGGAAACCTCGGCCCGCGTACCGCCGGCCGAGCGGCCGGACAGGCGGATTGTCCCGCCGTGGGCGCCAGCGATCCAACGACCGATGGCGAGGCCCAGCCCTGTGCCCGACGGGCGCAAAGCCCGGGCGTGGCGGCCACGGTACAGGCGCTCGAACAGGTGCGGCTCGTCCTCGCCATCGAGCCCAATGCCCGTGTCGTCGATGGTGACTACCGCCGACAGGTCGCGAACCTCGAGGCGAGCGGTCACGCTCCCCCCGGCCGGGGTGTACCGGGCCGCGTTGTCCAGCAGGATCCCGAAGAGCTCACGGAGTCGATCCTTGTCGCCCTCCACGAGCACCGGCTCGACCGCAGCTACCGCCATGCGGACATGCGGTGCGGCCTGTCCCTGGCGCCGGACGCACTCGAGGAGCAGCGCGTCGAGCTCGACCGGCTGGAACTCCAGGCGGGCGCCGGCCTCGGCGCGAGCCAGGGACAGGAGGTCGGCGATCAGGCGGCCCATCCGCTCGGCCTCGTCCCTCGCGTCGGCGAGGATTGCGACACGCTCCTCCGTACTGACATCGGCGCGCCTGGCGAGATCGAGGCTGGCGAGGATGGTCGTCACGGGAGTCCGGAGCTGGTGGGACGCGTCCCCGAGAAACCGCTGGAGCGCGAGGTGGCTCGCCTCGAGCGCGCTGAGCATCTCGTTGAACGCCAGGGCGAGTTCCCCCACCTCGTCCTTCGTCGCATGTCGGTCGACGCGTGCCGCAAAGTCACCGGACAGGGCGATGGCGCGCGCCGTGTCGGTGACATCGGACACGGGAGACAGGGCTCGGCGTGCCACGAAGAGTCCAACGACGAGGGCGAGCACCGTCACGCCGAGGCCGCCGAACAGCAGGGCCAGGCGCACGGTCGCGAGCAGGGCGCTGAGCGAATTCGTGCTGTCAGCCCAGACGACGTACCCCCTGATGGACCCGTTGGGTCCGGTGATCGCCTGGACGGTCATCCGGAGGGCCCCGTTGGCGTCCGAGACCTCGTGGATGGCGTGTGCGTGGGCGTTGGCCGCGGCGATGTCCTCGGGCCGGACCGGCAGCGGCGGCGATGAAGGTGGCGCAGAGTCGGCCAGCTCCAGGCCGTCCCGACTGAGCACGATGACCCGTCCGCCGGTGGATGCAAGCTGGCCCACGAGGCGGCCCGTGGTGGCGAAGTTGCCCTGCGCGTCCACGTCCTGCGCCAGGGCTGCGGCTCCATGCTCGGCGTTCGCGACGAGCGACGCGTTGAACGACTGCTCCAGCTGGCCGCTGAGGACGACGTAGACCCCGCCCCCGAAGGCGGCCAGGGCGGCGGCCAGCAGGCCCGTGTAGAGCAGGGCGAGCCGGGCGCGGATGGTCAGCGGCGGCAGGCGGCTCACCCGTCCTTGAGCACGTAGCCCGCGCCGC
>JAJYMP010000210.1 GCA_021786915.1 Chloroflexota bacterium | reverse complement strand
GGGTGCAGTGGCCGCCGGGATCGCGGTGTTCGCGGGCCTCATGGCGCTGCGACCCGGAGGCGGCGCGGGGGAGGCGACCGTTGGCGCCCGCGTGGCGGCGTGGCGCGAGGCGCGCATCGGCGCGGCGCGCGCCGACCTCGCGCAGGCGCGGCTCGACCTGCGCCCGCAGGCGTACCTCGCGGTCTGGGTCGCGGCGCCGGTCGCGTTCGGCCTCGCCGGGCTCGTGCTCTCGGTGCCGATGGCCGTCCTGGGCGCGGCCGCGGGCGCGTTCGTGCCCCGCCTCTATGTCCGGTACCTGGTCGCGGGCGAGGCGCGCGCCGCCGACGACGAGGCGCCGCGGGTCCTGCGGGCGATGGTCAACCGCGCCGCCGCCGGCGGCACGTACCCCGACCTGTTCGCCGCCGCCTCGGAGGTCGCCCGCCACCGCTGGGTGAAGGCGGACTTCGAGGAGCTCCTGGGGCGCTACTACGCGAGCGAGCCGCTCGCCGACGCGCTGGCGGCGGTCCGGCCGCGCCAGGCCGGGCGCAACCTCGCCCTCGTGTTCGACGCGCTCACGGTGCTCGCCGTCACCCACCAGCCCGCGTCCGCCGCGTCGGGCGTGCTGGGCGCGCTCAACGAGGCGGCGCGCTCGAACCAGGCGATCGCCCGCTCGGCCGCCGCGGAGAGCCGGGGCCTGCGGGTCCAGGCCCTGATCCTCGCGGTCGTGATCCCGGGGCTCTTCCTCTACCTGCTCCTCGCCAACCGCGAGCTCGTGGCACCCGTCGTGGACACCACCCTCGGTCGCCTCGTCCTGCTGCCGGCCGCCGCCCTGCTCGAGGTGGCGGGCGTGGTCATGTCCTGGCGCGCGACGAGCCTGGAGGTGTAGGGATGGACCTCGCCTGGCTCGGCGCCGCCGCCACCGGGACCGCCGCCTTCAGCCTGCTGCTCGCGGTGTTCGCCCCCTGGCTCGCGGTCCCCGCCCGCGACGACGTGGTGCGGGCGGCCGGGCTGCCGCGCGAGCGGTACGAGCGCCTCGTGTCGGCCGAGCGCCCGGCCTGGGAGCGCGCCCTCGCGCCGGTCGCGGGCTGGGTGGGCCGACGCGTGCCGGCGCTCGCGGCGCAGGTGTCCGAGCGCGACATCGTGCGGGCCGGGCTCGACCCCGCGGCCCTGCCGCCGGCCGAGGTGTACGCCGCCAAGCTCGTGCTGGGGGTCGCGGTCCTGGCCGTCGGCCTCGCCGCCTCGCCGTTCGTGCCCTTCGCCACGGTCGCCGCGCTGCCGGTCGCGTTCGCCGGCTACGTGTTCCCGACCGAGTACCTGGGCTGGCTGGGGCGCCGCCGAAAAGCGCAGCTGCGCCGCGAGCTGCCCGACCTGCTCGCGCTCGTCCGCCCGCTCGCCGAGCGCCACGCGCTCGAGCGCGCGTTCTCCGACGTCGCCGACGCGCTCCACCGCGCGACCGGCGGGCGGAACCTGCTCGCCGAGCAGGTCCGCGCCGCGGTCGCCGCGTACGGCACGGGCGTCGACCTGTACGCGGCGCTGCGCGACGTGGCGGCGGCGGCGGACCTCGAGGAGCTCGACGAGCTGGCGGGCTCGCTCGCCCAGGCGCGGCACCTGGGCAAGGGGGTGGGCGAGGTGCTCGCCGAGCACGAGCGCGGGCTGCGCGACGGCGAGCGCAACCGGCTCCTCGGCGCCGCCTCGACCGTCCAGCCCAAGCTCGCGGCGATCCTCGCGGGCGTGTACCTGCCCGAGTTCGTGCTGCTGATCGTGGTGCCCCTGTTCCTCTCGACCCTGGGGCGCCTGTGATGGGAGGAGAGACCATGCGACAACGGCTTGTGGACGCGGCCCGGCGGGGCGGCCTCCTGCTCCGCAGGGGCTGGGACCTGCTCACCGCCGACGAGAGCGGCCTCACGACCCTCGAGTACGTGATCGCGGCCGGGATCATCCTGGTCGTCCTCTCGGCCGCGATCCTCGCCTGGAACAACGGCCTCGCGACCAAGATCGGCGACCTGGTCCGCCAGCTCACGGGCGGGTAGCGGTGGCGGGGCAGGGGATCGGCTCGCGGCTCGACCCCCGTCGCGGGGAGCGCGGCGTGGCGACGGTCGAGGCCGTCCTCGTCGTGCCGCTCGTGCTCGTGCCCGTGCTGCTCGGGGTCGTCGTCTTCGGCGGGCTCGAGCACACGCGCCTGGTCGTCGACGCGGCGGCGGCGGCGGGCGCGAGGCAGGCGGCGGTCGCGGGCGAGGACGGCGCGGCGGTCCGCGAGCGGATCGCGACCGAGCTGCGCGACGGCGGCGTCGACCCGGCCCGGGCGCGCGTGAGCGTCGAGCCCGCCGTCGCCTCCTGGGGCGAGCCGATCCGGGTGACGGTCAGCGTCGACGCCCAGGCGGCGATCCCGTTCCTCGGCACCTGGCCCGTGCCGCTGCGCAGCGAGTTCGTCACCCGCAGCGAGGTCACCCACTGATGGCCGCGAGGAGCGCGGGCGAGCGCGGCCAGGTCGCCGTCTACGCGGTGCTGCTGTTCCCGCTCCTCATGCTCGTCCTGTCGCTGGTGCTGGCGGTCGGGACGCTCGAGGGGATGCGCGCGAGGCTCCGGGCGCAGATCGACATGGCCGCGCTCACCGCGACGCAGGCGCTCGACGTGACCGCCCTCGCGGCCGGCGGCGCGCCCCGGCTGGTGCCCGACCAGGCGGACGCGCTCGCCCGCCAGTACCTCGCGGCGAACCTCGCGGCTTCGTCGACCCTGCTCTCCGCCTCGCCGGCCGAGATCGCGGCGGGCGCCCGCGTCAGCGTGACGAACGCCCCGGGCACCGACCCGGTCACGGGCGCCGCGAACACCGCCCCGACGGTCTCGATCGAGATCCGGGCCCCGGTGCGGGTGCCGCTGCTCGGCCTCGCCGGCCTCGGCCCGGTCGTGACGCTCGACATCGCGGGCTCCGCGGCTGCGAGGACATGACGATGACTGTCCCGCCCCGGTTTCGGCTGCCGGTCGCGATTGCCGCGAGCGTCGCCGTCGTGCTCGTCGTGCTCGTTGCCGTGCTCATCGCGGGTGGGGGTAGCGCGAGCCCCAGCCCATCGCCGATCCCATCGGCATCAGCCTCGGCATCGGCCTCGTCGGATCCGACATCCACGCCAGAGGCCGCGGTCCGGGCGTTCTTCGACGCCTTCGGTCGGGCACGCCGTACGGATGACCCGACGCTAGCCCTCCCGTTCGTGACCAGCGACCAGGCCGATGCATACCTGTCGATCTCCGCCTTCCTGCAAGGCCAGAAGGACAAGGGCAAGGGCTCGGTCCTGACGGTGCTGCGCCTCGACGGCCTGGCCGTCCAGAGCACGTCCACGACGGAGGCCGCCGTCACGTTCGACTACACGGAGGGCGGCTACAACATCGACCTCAAGACCGGGCAGCCCATCGAATCGCCCAACGTCCTGCCCGCCTACCACGTGACCGCGGTCGTCAAGAAGGTCGGCGCAAGGTGGCTGGTCGACTCGTACACGTCACGCCAGTGAAGGCATTGCTCGCATCGATGCCGCTCGGGCTCGCGCTGTGGCTGCTCGCCGCGGGCCACGCACTGGCCATCGATCCGGGGGTCGCGGTCAACCTCTCGACCTGGCACAGCGACCAGGGGCACGGCTACGTGGGGGTCCAGGTCAACGGGCACTGGGCGCCGCCGGAGCAGCGCGGCCAGCCCGTCAAGACCGAGTTTTGGTCCGAGTGGCAGGGCCAGGGCAACCCGAGCCCCTACTGCCACGCGTACTGGATCATCGTCCACCGCACAAGCGACGGCACCGCGGTCAACTCGGCGAACCCGGAGTCGACCACGGTGTGCGGCCCCGAGTCCGCGATCGGCGTCGCGCCGTCCGGGTTCGCGGACATGAGCCTGTACCTGGCGGTCGCGGTCGACCCGGTGACGGCTCCGGCCAAGACCGACCGGGCGGTGACCGCCGAGCTGACGACCGGCTGGCGCGCCTTCCTGGGCAAGGCGATCTCGGCATACGTCATCCCGGGCTCGGTCCGGGTCGAGCGGTGGGCCGTCGACTTCGGCGACGGAGCGCAGCGGGCCTTCCAGGGCGACGGCACCGACAGCCTCTCGACGACCCACGCGTACGGCGCGGGCACGTTCGACGTCGTCGCGACGGCCCACGTCACTGGCCAGGCGTACGGCGCGTTCTTCACGCCGGACGGCGTGCCGCTCGAGCAGGTGGTGCCGTTCGCGATCGACATCAGCAACAGCGCGACCGGGGTGTCGGCGCTTCCGATCGACTACGTCCCGCCCGTCGTGACCGTCGGCGCGAGCCCCTCGGGGACCCTGCCCGACGGCACGGCGGTGCCGGCCGACGCCGCCGGCCACGCCGCGCTGTGGTGGCCGCGCGGGCTCCACTGCTCGCTCTTCGTGCGCCCGGTGATCGTGACGGAGGGCGTCATGCGCTCGGGCGGCGTCGTCATCGGGGGCGCGAAGACAGTCCTGCTCTCGTACCGCTACGAGCGCGGCGTCAACGACGCCGCCGACGCCACCCCGACCGGGTCGTACCCGGCGGCGGACCCGGTCGCGATCCAGTGGGACGCGCCGCTCGCGGGCGCGGGCTCCTACCCGGTGCGCCTCGTCCTCGCGCTCCAGACCACCTACGCCGACGGCACCGTCCGCGACACCACCGTGGCCGGCGACGTCGCGGTGACCGTCGTCTACGCCGCGGTCAGCCACTGACAGGGGAGGGAAGCGATGCGCGTCCGCCGCGCCCCGTACATCGTCGTGTTCCTGGTCGCCGGGCTCGTCGCGGGCGGCGTCTACCTGTTCAGCCAGCCCCGCACGGTCGTCGTGCGCGCGACCGTCGACGTGCCGGTACTGACCCAGATCACCGCGGACATGGTCGAGACGATCCGGGTCAGCCCGGCCGACGCCCCGTCCGGCGCCGCCCGCTCGGCCGACGAGGTCGTGGGCTCCTACGCGGCGCTGCCGCTCCTGGCCGGGGAGACGGTCGACCGGCGCGCCCTCGAGCGCACGCCCGGCGAGCGGGCGCTCGGCTTCGGCGCCCCGCTCGCCCCGGGCCAGGTCGCCTTCGCGCTCCCGGTCGACCCGAGCCAGGCCGTCGGCGCCGCGCTCGCGCCCGGCGCGCGGGTCGACGTGATCGCCGTTCCCGATGCGCTCAAGACCGGGACCGCGGCGGGTGCGGCCGCGAGCCCGCCCGCGGCGCAGGTCATGGGCCAGGGCCTCCTGATCCTCGCCCTGCGGACGGCGGACGGACAGGCGCTCACGACCGGCGCCACGAATGGGAGCAGCTCGGGCGTCCTCGTCGCGCCCAGGCTCGGCAGCGTCGTCATCGCAATCCCGGCGGCGTCCGAGGCCGCCTTCGCGACCCAGGCGCTCACGTCGACCTTCTACCTCGCCCTCTCGCAGCCGGGGAAGAGCCCGTGAGGCCGACATGACGTCGTCCGCGCGATGAGGGACAACCGCCGAGCATTGGATTGTGGCTCCGAAGGTCACGGGTTCGAGCCCCGTAGGCCACCCCAACCCCCCCGCACGAATGACCGGCGCAAACCGGCATCGAGAGGTGGCGAGCGGCGCCCAGATTGCTGCAGAGACTGCTGCACTTCGGTCTCGCACCAGCGCCCGGGCACGCGTCGGGTCAAGCGGTCATGCTCACTCACAGCCTCCTTTCGGGTGGTTGGTCGCACGCCCGCCGGACGCGCCACCGTGTCGGTCACCAGCAGGGGCTCGGGCAGCTTCCGTCGGCCATCCGGGGGCGATAATCCGGGCCGACGGCTGCGAGACGATACGGGCGGTCGTGACCGACGTCCGCGACGGTCGGCCACCGACCCAACGGGCGCGGTATCAGGCGTTCTGCGGTACAGGGAGGCTGCTTACACGATGGACGACGCACGGCCTTCATCGCGATCCGTCTGATGGGTGATGAGCGGCCCGACGACGTCGGGTCCCACGAGCGGGCGCTGCTTGACCTTGTGTCTGCGACAGCAGACTGGACTCGGCCGCGAGTAGAGCGCCCGTATGAGCCGGAGCGCCAGCGGGCGTAGCGCCCCGCACACTCCGTCCGCGGATTGACGGACTTATGATCGATCCAAGGTCATCCCGGGTGAATGCGTCCCAGAGAGGGTGGCCGAAAGGATGCGGCTACGGCGCGCTCTGTTGGATGCCCGCGATGCGGATCCCCGATGCGGACGCGGAGAGGACGCTACGGTGCGTTCCTCGGCTGCTCCCGCTATCCCGCCTGCCGAGGCACGAGACGGGTCAACGCTCGATTACGCGGTCCGGGAAGCCTCCCGCTTGCGGGGCCCGATCAGGTTCCGACGTCGCCGTATGCCTCCCCGCTCCCCAGTCTCCGGCCGCCCGCTGGCGGACCATCACCGACTTCGCTGCTGCCCGCTCCCAAGCCGCGACGAACGTGGCTGTGGCTCATAGGGGTCTGCGTCGCCGTGCTCCTCCGGAACTTGTCAAGCCCGGTGAGACACGCGGTGGTGGAGATTACCGAGGCGGCGTCTCCTTTGTCGGCGGCGGGTTGATCCAGACGGCAGTGGGCAGCACTGGCGGCGTGGGCGGCCGGCGGACGAAGCGTTCGGGATGGGCCGCGTAGGCGGCGTCGAGGGTGACGGCACGGGCCGCGGTGATCTCGGGCGCCCGTCCGGCGTGGACGTCGGCCGGGGTGAGCAGGCCGATCCCGGCGTGGCGGTGGACGGTGTTGTACCAGGTGAAGAAGGTGGTGCAGAAGGCCCGGGCGTCCTCGAGCGAGCCGAAGCGGTCAGGGAAGGTCGGCCGGTACTTGAGGGTCTTGAAGGCCGCCTCGCTGTACGGGTTGTCGTTGGAGACGTGCGGCCGGCTGTGGCTCTGCTCGATCCCGAGGTCGGCGAGCAGGAGGGCGACGTCCTTGCTGCGCATCGAGGTGCCCCGGTCGGCGTGGAGCGTGAGCTGGCCCGGCTCGATGCCCTCCTTGGCGGCGGTCTCCCTGATCAGGCGCTCGGCGAGGACGGCGCTCTCGCGGGTGGCGACCATCCAGCCGGGCACGTACCGGCTGAAGACGTCGAGGATCACGTAGAGGTGGTAGTGGGTCCACTTGGCGGGACCCCGCAGCTTGGTGATGTCCCAGCTCATGAGCTGGCGGGGTCCGGTGGCCAGGAGCTCGGGCTTGGCGTAGACCGGGTGGCGGAGCTGGTCGCGCCGCTCGCGGACCTCGGCGTTCGCGGCGAGGATCCGGTACATCGTGCGCTGCGACGCGAGGTAGGTGCCCTCGTCGAGGAGGGTGGCGTACACGGCAGCCGGGGCCGTGTCCGCGAAGCGATCGGCGTGGAGCTCGGCGAGCACGGCGGCCCGCTCGGGGTCGGACAGCGCCCGGGGCGGCGCCGGGCGCGGCTTCGGGGGTCCGTGGCGTCGTCCCCGGTGGCGCCGGTAGTGGGTGGCTCGGGGCACGGCCATGGCACGACAGGCATCCCGGGTCCCGATGACCGGGACGAGCTCGTCGACCCCGAGAGCGATCAACGCTCGTCCTTCGGATCGGCGCTCCCAAGGGAGAGCTCCCGCAAGAGCGCCGAGACGTTTCCCTGGACGGCGATCACCTTCTCGGCCCGGACGAGGCGCGCTTCAAGGCGGTCGATGGTGTCCCGCAGGCGGTCGTTCTCGGCCGCCAGCGGGTGGGGCGCCGGGCGACCCCGTGGCCGGGCAAGGCCCGACAGGGCGCCGGCCCGGTACAGCCGGCGCCACTCGACGAGGTGCGAGCTGTACAGGCCCTCGCGCCGGAGGAGCGCGGTGACGGCGCCGGGTTCGGATGCTGCGTTCGCCTCCTCGACGATGCGGAGCTTGTACGCGGCGGTGAACGTCCGGCGCAGCGGGCGCTCGCGGACTTCGGGGTCGGGCATCGGCGCAGCATGGCCCACCAGGGCGCGCGGTGCCAGGGGTTCGAGCATGGGGTGTGGTGGTTCCTCTCCCCGCCCTACAACGTCAGCTAATCCGAACTTCCAGCCAGGAACGGGCCGGCCTGTGCACGAATCGGCCCACGTGGGGTGCGGCGCTCTGACTACAGCGAGCCGGGAGAGACCCCGATCAGCTCGAACGCCCGGGCCTGGAGCGGCGTGGG
>JAJYMP010000567.1 GCA_021786915.1 Chloroflexota bacterium | reverse complement strand
CCTACTTCGACCGTCACCGCAACCGCCTGGCGGTCGATGCGGCCATGCACGACCCGGCACCGAGGGTCCTGCTCGTGTCGGGTCTGGGCGCGGTGACGACCGGCGTCGACCACCACGCGGCTCGTCGGGTAGCCGAGGTGGCCGAGCACACGCTCACCGTCGCGGCCGACGTGCTCGACGCGTTCGGGACGCCGCAACCGCTCGACGAGCAGGCAACGTTCGACTTCGACTACTGGCCGCTCGAACTGTACAAACTGACGCTGCGGCCGGCGCCGCGCCGGTTCTCGGGCACGATCCAGATCGTCACCGGGGCGGCATCGGGGATCGGCCGGCGGATCGCGCTGACGCTCGCCGAGCAGGGTGCCAGTGTGGTGGCCGCGGATCTCGACGCGGCGGGGCTGGCAGCGTTGTCGCAGGAGATCGAGGCGGCAGGGGGGCCGACGCCCGTCACGGTAGCTGGGGATCAGTCGGACGAGGCGGTCGTGACCGAGACGGTTCGGCAGGCGGTGCGCGTCTTCGGCGGGCTCGACGGCGTCGTCCTGAACGCGGGCATCGGCGTCGGGGGCAACCTGGACGAACTGGAGACCGACCGCTGGCGCCTTGCCCTCTCGGTCAACCTCACGAGCGCATTCCTGCTCACTCGGGAGGCGATCCGGACGTTCAAGGAGCAGGGACTCGGCGGATCGCTGGTGTACGTCGCCAGCAAGAACGCCTTTGCTCCCGGCGCCGGCTTCGGCGCGTACTCGGTCACCAAGGCGGGGATGCTCCAGCTCATGCGCATCGCGGCGCTCGAGGCAGGGGCGTTCGGGATCAGGGCGAACGCCGTCAACCCGGACGCGGTCTTCGACAACTCGCGGCTGTGGGCGGGCGGGCTGCGCGAGGAGCGCGCCGCGGCGCACGGTGTACGCCCCGAGGAATTGGAGGACTTCTACGCGAAACGAAATCTGCTCCATCGACGCGTGACTACCGAAGACGTGGCTGCCTCCGTTCTGTTCCTGCTGTCGGAGGAGTCGTCCCGGACGACCGGATGCGTGATTGCGGTGGATGGTGGGGTCGCCGGCGGGTTCCCGCGCTGACGGGCGGGTTACATGCAGGGCTCGAGCCAGAGGAGGAGGAGGCTGACCGGGAACTGGATCTGACGATTTCGTGCGGCGTCCCCAGCTGACCGCAAAGGAGAAAGGATGATCCGTCACAAGCGACTTGCGAGCCTGCTCGCGTTCTCGCTGCTGGCGCTGACGGCGTGCAGCCAGACCGCATCGACCACCACGGCTCCCGCCGTGCCGTCGCAGGCCGCAGCCCCCGCCTCGGCCGCTGCCGCGGCACCCGCATCGGCGGCTGCCCCCGCCGGCAGCGCGACGGCCGCCAAGCCGGCCCCCTTCAACGCCGGGCCCGTCAAGATCGCGATGGTCCGCCAGAGCGGCGCCGGCGACTACTTCCAGCAGTGGGAAATGGGTGCGGACGCGCAGGCGAAGGCCCTGGGCATCCAGATGCAGGTCTACGATGCGCAGGCCGACAACGCCCAGCAGGCGACCGACATGCAGACGGCGATGAACTCCGGCGTGGCCGGGATCATCGTGGACCACGGTCTCACACAGACCATGGTGCCGCTCATCAACCAGGCCGTCGCGAAGGGGATCCCGGTCGTCGTGTACGACGTCGACGGCACGCAGCCGCCCGTGGTGCACACCGACCAGAGTGACGCCGACATGGCCACCAAGGACCTCACGCTGATGGCGCAGTCCATCCCGGACGGGGCCAAGATCGGGTACGTGAACGCCCTCGGCATCGCCCCGCTCGATCGGCGCAACGTCGTGTTCCAGCAGTTCGTGAAGCAGCACCACTGGAACGTGGAGTTCTTCGTGGGCAAGTTCACCAACGACGTCGCGACCGACAATGAGGTGCTCGTGGATGCGGCGCTGAAGGCGCATCCCGACGTCCAGGCCATCTTCGCGCCGTATGACGAGCTGACCAAGGGCACCGTCGCGGCGGTCAAGAACAACGGCCTGCAGAGCAAGATCAAGGTCTTCGGCATCGACATCTCGAACGCCGACATCCAGGTCATGACCGCCCCGGGGAGCCCGTGGGTGGCCACCGCGACCACGGACCCCGCCGGTGTCGGTGCGGCCGTGGTGCGCACCATGGCACTCAAGCTGGCCGGCTCGACGACCACCGAGGTGATGTTCCCGGCGTCTCTGGTGACGCAGCAGTTCCTGCTCCAGAACAACATCCAGAACATGGACCAGCTGGTCCAGAAGATCCCGTCGCTGCTCGAGCTCGACTCCAGCTCCGCGCCCTGGATCACCCCCGCGTACTAGGCATCGCTTGAGTTCCCGACCCTGACCGGGGGGTGAGTCGATGAGCACTGTCGTCGCTCTCGAGCACATCGGGATGGCGTTCGGCACCAACCAGGTGCTGGACGACGTCTCGATGAGCATCGAGGGGGGCTCGGTCGTCGCCCTGATCGGTGCGAACGGTGCCGGCAAGTCGACGCTGATCAAGATCCTCTCGGGCGTGTACCCGGAGCACTCCGGGTCCGTGACCGTCGACGGCGAGCCAGTGTCCATCGGCTCACCCCACCTCGCCCGGTCCCTGGGCATCGAGACCGTCCATCAACGCATCGCGGACGGCATCGTGCCCGGCCTCACCGTGGCCGAGAATCTCGTGTTCGAAGAGCTGACGCAGGGGTCGGCGGGTGCCTACTTCAGCGTTGGCCGCATCCTGCCCCGTGCACGTGATGCGGCCAGCCTCCTGGATCTGCAGTGGTCGGATCGCGTGCTTCGCCAGGACGTCTTCGCGCTCGGGATCGCCGACCAGCAGCTGCTCCTGTTGGCCCGCGCCCTGTCCCACCAGCCGCGCCTCCTGATCCTGGACGAACCGACGTCGGCCCTGTCCGCCGTCGAGGCGGAGCGGCTCTTCGAGGTGATCGGTCGTCTCAAGGATTCGGGCGTCGCGGTGCTGTTCGTGTCGCACCGACTCGGCGAGATCGACACGGTGGCCGACCGTCTCGTGGTCCTTCGGGACGGCCACATCCACATGCAGCAGGTGCGTCCGTTCGGGTGGAGTGCGGCGTTGCACGCGATGCTCGGCGAGCAGGCCGAGGTCACGCAGACCGCCGTCGCCGCGCGCCGCGGAACCCACGTTCGCCTCCGGCTGGACGGCGTGCGGCTGCGCCCCGAGAGTCCGCCGCAGACTTTTGAGTTCCGAGCCGGCGAGGTGACGGCGATCGTCGGTCTGCTGGGCGCCGGGAAGAGCGAACTCGTCCGCGGGGCCTTCGGGGCGTACCGGGTCGGCGGCTCGATGCAGCTTGACGGGCAGCCGTACCGGCCGGGCTCTCCCTCCGGCGCGATCGCGCAGAACGTCTACCTCGTGCCCGAGGACCGCACCGCCGAAGCCGTCATCCCGGGCTGGTCCATCGCGCGCAACGTCAGCCTCCCCTTCCTGTCATCGGTCTCATCGCGGGGTGTGCTTCGCGCGCGCGCCGAAGCGCTGCTGGGTCGGAAGGTAATCGCCGAGCTCGAGGTCGTGGCCCCGGGCGAGGGATTCTCCGTGGACGCCCTTTCGGGCGGCAATCAGCAGCGGGTCGTCATCGGGCGCTGGTTGGTGGCGGACCCGAAGGTGCTGCTGCTCGACGAGCCGTTCGCTGGCGTGGATATCGGGGCTCGCCGCGCGATCGGGCAGAAGCTGCGCGCGATCGCGACCGAGGGGGGCGCCGTGGTGCTGACGACCAGCGACGTCGATGAGGCGCTCGAGGTGGCCGACCGGATCGTGGTGCTCGTCGAGGGGGCGCTGCGGAACGAGGCCTACACCAGCGAGACCAACAGAAGCCAGATCATCACCTGGATGTCGGAGATCAGCTGAATGATGACTGTACGCGAGAAGGCGGAAACGGCCGGCGCGCCGTCCATTCCATGGGTCGACCGACTCCGCGATTGGGTTGTGAAGTGGGGCTTCATCGTTATCACCCTGGTGCTGATCGTCTACTTCTTCGGTACGGAGGACACGTTCCGCCGCAGTACCACCCTGCTCTCGATCCTCAAGTACGTCTCGGTGACGGCGATCGCCGGCCTGGGGCTGACCACGGCCATGGCGGTGGGGGGCCTTGACCTGTCCATCGGCGGCGTCGCCGGCATGGCCGTCACGATCTCCGCCATGACGATGGTGATCTACGACCAGGTGGGCTGGGTGGCCATCGGCACGGTCCTGCTCGCGGGCGCGCTGGTGGGGCTCATCAACGGCATCCTGATCGTGAAGTTCCGCATCCCCGATCTGCTGGCCACACTGTCGATGATGTACGCGATCCAGGGTCTGAAGCTCGTCTTCGTGCAGGGCCAGTCGGTCTCCACGGGCATGCCACTGCCCAACGGGACCGTCGCCGCAGGACGGTTCACGCCCGATTTCCTCTGGATCGACAACGGGTACATCGGGCCGGTCCCGACCCCGGTCGTGATCTTCCTGGTGCTGACCTTCGTGGCCTGGTTCTTCCTCACCCGGACCCGGTGGGGGCGGGTTATGTACGCGATCGGCGCCAATCCCGAGGCCGCGCGCCTGGCGGGCGCCAACGTGAGTCGCTACCGCATCGCCGCCTACATCATCTCGGGCCTGTTCGCCGCCGTGGCCGGGCTCATCCTGGCCTCGCGCATCGGCCAGGGGGACATCACGGCCGGCAACTCCCTGCTGCTTGACTCGGTCGCCGTGGCGCTCCTCGGCATGTCGGTGATGGGTCTCAACCTGCCGAATGCCTGGGGCACCTCGCTCGGCGCGGTGATGCTGGGAGTCGTGCTCACGGGCACCACGATCGCGGGCTTCCCCTACTACGCGCAGGACACCATCGAGGGGGCGATCCTGATCATCGCGCTCGTCTTCAGCTACACCCTCTCCCGAAAAAAGGCCCGATATGTCTCGGCGGTGTGACGGGCGGCCGCGCCGCGCGCGGCGGGACGCCCCTCGCCGCTCAGCGTCGTGAGGCAGAGATCCCAACCCATGTCCGATTCGTACGAGATCCTCTCCGCGTCGACCGTCGTCGACTACGTGGGACGCACCCCCGAACTCCGAGCCGTGCTGGAGCCGACGGCTATCCAGGACGTGCGCGAGGTCGGCGACGGCAACCTGAACCTCGTCTTCGTCCTCTCCTCCACGACTGGGCACGGCCTCGTGCTGAAGCAGGCGCTCCCGTACGTGCGCCTGGTCGGGCCCGACTGGCCGATGACGCCGGACCGTGCCCGACACGAAGCGCTCGCGCTCGAGGTCCATGGTCGCCTGGCGCCCGGCCTCGTGCCGACCCTGTATCACTACGATCCCGAACGCCACGTGGTGGCGATGGAGGACCTGTCGGACCATCGCGTCTGGCGCCAGTCGCTCAACGCGGGAGAGCGCGACGAGGGGGCCGCGGCGGACATGGGGGAGTATGTCGCCCGGGTCGCCTTCGGCACCTCCGTGTTCGGCATGGACGCCGCCGAGGAGAAGCGCCTGCTCGCCGAGTCGATGAACGCGCAGCTCTGCGGCATCACCGAGGATCTGGTGTTCACGGAGCCGTACGTGCCGGCTGGACGGAACAGCACGCTGCCGGCGAACGACGTCGACGCGCGCGACCTCGCGGCCGACGAGCGCATGGTCCGCGAGATGGGCTGGCTCAAGTGGCAGTTCATGACCCAGGCCGAGGCGTTGATCCACGGCGACCTCCACACGGGGTCGGTCATGGTGCGATCGGCGGTGGACGGGCGGCCACGGTCGACCAAGGCCTTCGACAGCGAGTTCGCGTTCTACGGGCCGATCGGGTTCGACCTCGGCGCGCTGTTCGGCAACTACGTGATCGCGGCGGCGCGCGCGTTCGCGCTCGGCGACGACGACCGGGCCATCTGGGCGCTGGGCCTGTGGGGCGAGACATGGGCTGCCTTCGAGTCCTGCTTCCGTGAGCTGTGGCCCACGCGCGTCGATCCCCGCGTCTTCCGAGACGGCACGCTGGGGGACTACCTCGCCCGGACGCGGGTGGACAGCGCCGGGTTTGCGGCGGCCAAGATGGCCCGGCGCATCGTCGGCCTCGCCAAGACCGCCGACATCGAAACCCTGCCGGAGAACCTCCGCGAGGGCGCGGCGCGTGGGGTGCTTCGAGCCGCACGTCACCTCGCGGTGGCACGACACCGATCCTCGGATCCTGCGGCGCTCGCCGCGCAGGTTGCCGAGATCCTCGAGGGTGCCCGCACCCGGTGAGGCCACGCCGGACCCAGCTGGATCGCCGACGGAGGGAGGAAGTTCCATGAACCAAGGGCCACGTGAGGTCGCGGAATCGTACTGGCGCGCGGAGTGCGCGCGGGACACGGAGGCCGTGCTCGACCACTACTGGCCCGAGGCGGAGTTCCGTTCGCCGAACGCGCGGTTCTCCGGGCGGGACCAGATCCGGGCCTACTACGAGGACAGCGCTCGCCGCTTCCCCGAACTGAGCGTCACGATCCTCCGCGATGTCGTCATCGGGAACATCGGTGCGATCGAGTGGACCGCGACGCTCACGGACCTCGCGGGACGCACGTTCAGCGTCGACGGCGTCAACGTCGTGGAGGTGCGCGACGGACGGTTCGTCTGGGCGCACTCGTACTTCGACACAGCACAGCTGGGGTCCTGAGGCGCGACGCTCGCCTCAACAGACAACAACGGATGCGCCGACCCGGTCGGCGAGCGACACACGACGGCGATGAGGTGACATGCCATGCCTGACGCAGACGCGCTGCGTGAATCGAAGCAGTACTTCCAGGACATCCCCCAGCGGAACGCCGCGTTCTTCCTGAAGGGCGCGGGCGCGTACGACTGGGGCATGCAGAACCGCCTGGCGCGCCTGTTCCACCCGGCGACTGGCCGCACCGTGATGCTGGCCGTCGATCACGGGTACTTCCAGGGGCCGACCACGGGGCTCGAGCGAGTGGACGTGAACATCGTGCCGCTGCTAGCCCACGTAGATGCGCTGTTCTGCACGCGCGGCATCCTGCGCACGGTGGTGCCGTCGGCCATGCAGGCGCCGGTCGTGCTGCGCGCGTCCGGCGGCCCCTCGATCCTCAAGGAGCTCTCGGACGAAGAGATCGCCATGAGCATCGAGGACGCGCTGCGGCTCAACGCCAGCGGCGTCGGGGTGCAGGTCTTCATCGGTGGGCCCATGGAGACGAAGACCGTGACGAACATGACGCGGCTGGTCGACATGGGCTACCGGTATGGGATCCCCGTCCTCGGGGTCACGGCGGTGGGCAAGGACATGGTGCGCGACGCGAAGTACTTCCGGCTGGCCACCCGGATCTGCGCCGAGCTGGGGGCGCAGGTGGTCAAGACCTACTACGTCCCGGAGGACTTCGATACCGTCACCGCGGCCTGCCCGGTGCCGATCGTGATGGCCGGTGGCAAGAAGCTGCCGGAGCTCGACGCGCTCACCATGGCCTACAACGCCGTGCAGGAAGGGGCGGCCGGCGTCGACATGGGCCGCAACATCTTCCAGAGCGATGCGCCGGCCGCCATGCTGCAGGCCATCCGCAAGTGCGTCCACGAGAACGTGCCACCCCGGGAGGCGCTCGAGTTCTACGAGACGCTGCGTCGGGAAGAGACGGCGGCTGCCCCCGCGCCCCGCTGAGCGAGCACGACGATGAGTGCGAGTGACACCGTCGCCAAGTTGAAGACAAGCGGGCCCCACCTGTCCATCGGGCTGCTGACGGCCGATCTGCTCCACCTCGGCGCCGACTTGTCCATGCTCGAGCATGTCGGCGCGACGCTGGTGCACACGGACGTGATGGATGGCGTCTTCTGCCCCCAGCTCACGGTGGGCGTCCCGTTCGTGCGGGCCCAGCGCACGTCCTTGCTCAAGGACGTGCACCTCATGATCGACGAGCCGCTCGAGAAGGTGGGCTGGTTCGTCGCCGCCGGGGCTGATCTCATCACGTTTCACCCGGAGGCGACGCGACACCCCCATCGCGTCCTGCAGTCGCTTCGATCCGCCGCCAACGCCAACGACCCGGACCGCGGCGTGCTGCGTGGGATTGCGCTCGACCTAGGTACGCCGCTCGAGGTCGTCAGCCCGTTGCTGGACGAGTGCGAGTACGTGCTCGTGCTGGCCGTGAACCCCGGGTGGGGCGGCCAGACCTTCATCGCGGCCGCGGCAGAACGCCTGGTGGCCGTGCGCGAGCTCGTTGCGACGGGCGGGCGAGCGATC